>CAUJFT010000022.1 GCA_963169475.1 Bacteroidota bacterium
AGACCTTTCCCTCTCAACCGAACGATTTTGCCCGGTAATGTACCGGATTTAATATCAAAACGTATTTTTATCCCTTCAATCGTAGGTACTTCGGCTTTCATGCCTAATGCTGCATCTGGAAAGGTAATAAATAAGGTATGATGAAGTGTATCGCCGTCTCTTTCGAATAGCTCATGGGGTCTTTCCGTAATTTGAATAATCAAATCTCCATATTCCCCCCCCCTTAATCCCGCATTTCCTTTTCCTCTCACAGAGATGGCCATTCCCTCTTGTACCCCTGCTGGGATTTTTACAGACAATGTTTCTTCTTTGGATACACGTCCTTTCCCTTCACAAGATTTGCAACTTTTCTCAATAATTTTACCATCTCCATTACAAGTAGGGCAAGCACTTACCATAATTTGTTGGAAAAAGCCCCCTCCCGCCACTTGGCGATATTCTCCGGAGCCGTTACACGTAGGGCAAGTCCGGTGAGCGGAGCCTTTTTCTGCCCCACTAGCCCCGCAGTCATTACAGCCTACAAGCCGTGAGGATAGCTTGATTTTTTTTTCTACCCCCTTGTAAATTTCTTCCAATTCCAATGCCATTTCGATTCTTAAATCGGAACCCCTCTGCCCGCGGCGGCGTTTTTGTCCACCCCTTCCGCCACCGCCGCCAAAGAAGTCTCCGAACCCGCCACCTCCGAAAATATCTCCAAAATTAGCAAAAATATCCTCCATGTTCATTCCACCACCGCCGAAGCCTCCAGAACCATGCTCAAACGCCTTATGCCCTAATTGGTCATATCTTGCCCGCTTTTGGGGGTCGCTGAGTATTTCGTATGCTTCTGCTGCCTCCTTAAACTTCTCCTCTGCACTTGGGTCATTGGGATTACGGTCAGGGTGATACTTCAAAGCCATTTTTTTATAGGACTTTTTGATTTCCTCTTCCCCTGCTCCTTTTTTTATGCCAAGTATTTCATAGTAATCTCTTTTTGCCATTTTGTTCTCAAAGTTAAATATTTTACTCTCCAATAATTACTTTTGACGGACGAATTACTTTATCTTTCAGCATATAGCCTTTCTCTATCTCATCAAAAATCCGTCCTTTTTTATCTTCTTCTTCTACTGAAATCATTGTAATGGCATCATGGAATGCAGGGTTAAACTCCTCTCCTATTGCATTTACTGTTTCTAACCCAACCCTTTGAAGAGTAGTCCTTACATTTTTTGCAACCATGCCAATCCCCTCTTTGATAGCGGTCAGATTGTCAGAGTTTTCTATAGCTTTAAGTGTCCTATCAAAATCATCTAAAATCGGAAGTAGTTGTTTTATTAGCCCCTCATTCGCAAACACTATCGTTTCCGACATTTCTTTTTCTTTGCGCTTTCTGAAATTTACAAAATCCGCTTGAAGGCGGAGGTTTTGTTCTTTCAACTCCATGACCTCTTTCTCCATATTCAATAATTTTTGATTTAATCCCGAAATTATCTCTAACTCATCTTCAATCAACTGACTTTCATTGATTAAAGTCTCTTCAGTAGTATTTTCGATAAGAAGCCCTTCTGGGCTTTCATTTTCTTCCAAAGAGGAGATTATTTTTTCGTCTTGCATATTTTTCTTTTTATTTTTAAAAAAATGATACATGTATTTATTCTTTATTGGCTTCAATAAAATACGCCTTATATCCATGATAAGCATCTCACCCTAACATAATGTATGCCAACGGTGATTTTTATGACAGAATGACAGTGTTTTTGCTAAACTATATCAAGGCGTTTCCAAAGGTACATGATTCGTTCAGATTGAGGGATTTGCACCTTCTCTACAAGCGTAAAAAACCGACTATAAACCTCCTCAAAGTCAGGTTGTGTATATTCCGTAAATATATCTTTTCGCGTAGTGAGTAAAACCTGAACTTGCGAATCTATTTTAGGGACAAATTCTATGATTAGAAAAGGGGCAAGAGAAGCAAACCATGCGGCAGTATGACTAAGTGGCAAGTTGTTCCCTATACTTAGATGGTGAATCAGTGCTAAGGCCATCACTATGTCCGGACTCCCTCTTTCTGCCATAGACTGTCGCTCTGCATTTGCCCAACCTATAGCTGGAGAAGGTTGTGTTAAATCCATTACGAGTGGAAGTAGGTTTTGCGCTTTTTGGGCTTTTACACTTAAGTAATTCATTTCAACGGCGGCGGGGTCTATGTCAAAACAAACCGTAAAAACCCCTTTTTCTGAAGCAAGCCGGCTAAAAACACCCATATTTCCTCCCAAATCCCATACAGAAGCAGGGTTAAGAAGACTTATCCACCGCGCAATAAGGGTTTGCTTTGTTTGAAAGGCTTGTACTTCATAGTTATTCTGGGTTTCCTTATAATAATCCCTCCATACGCCTTCCGGCTTCCATGTTAATTTATGAATAAATCCCTGCATACTGTCAATCATACCTTTGAGATTGAGGAGAGGCATTTTTATGCTTTGCGCTTTCTTTCCCTCCGAAGCCACCTGATACCGCTTTGTGCTTCGGGCATGTAGATGAATGTGCATTTGAATAAAGGGAGAAAAGCGGGTAGAAAACGGCAGCATAGAAGAAGCCAGCGGAAGCGGAATCCCGTCCAAAAAAGTCTGCATAAAACGATGACTTTCCACGTTACATTTTGACATCAGTAGCAAAGGTGCCAGAAAATGACGACAAAATTGCCCGTAAGCCAACCACGGCAAATCTGGAACATAGGTTTCAAAGGAGGCAATATCTATGAGTACCGGTTTACCGTTAAGAAACTGAATATTATAGGCAGAGGCATCTTTGAGGGTCATTCCCTTATTCAAAGCCTCCATCTGAATAGACAACGTAAGTAATGCAGCATCTTTATACTGACTAAAACTCCATTCGTAAGGATAGGAAATATACGGAATCGGTTGTGGTTTGAGTATTATAGGAAAGGGGAATTTCTCTTGTGGTATCACCACTTCATGCTCAATCAGCTTACCCGAACGTAGAAGTGAATCCATCAGTCCGGACTGTTTCAGCTTTTCATAATGCGGAAGGTATGCCGCTGAAAGTCCACGATATACTGTCTTTTCAATAAGAAAAATCCTGCCGTCCGAATCTCTAAACGAAGCAGGATGAAATTGAAAATTTTCCATATTTTTTATGAAGATTTCTCTGATTTTTCGTCTTCGTTCTTTTGTTGATTTTGTCCACTAAACCAACCTTTGAGTCGATACCAATTGAGTTTGATAAAGAAACCAGCTCCCGCCACTAAGCCAATCAGTGCTTGAACGATAATACTGCCCGAACCAGGGTCAATGTATAAAAGAGGATACATATTATAATATTGTATATTTTCCACAAAATTACTACTTCTCAACGGATTGTGCAAATCTGGAAATTTGAGGAGTAGCGTACCAAGTACTAACTTTTAAGGTATTTTTTTATACTTTGCCAATACTTCCCTATCCGGGAAGGCGTTAAAATGCCACCATTCTCTTTTCAGTACCTTAAAACCGGCACTTTCCATTGCTACCCGAAGAATCAAGCGGTTACTAAGTTGTTCTTTACTGATATTTCCGTTTTTCAACAAATCGGTTTCTATATCTGTTCGAGCTTCGGTACCTAGGTGGTCAAAAGCAGTACCCATATCCAATGGAACTCCCTTTTCATTGAGAACACTTAAATCCACAGCACAACCATAATTGTGCATAGAGCCTTTTGCATCGGGCTTCGCTACATAGTGTGCTTTGTCCGTGCCCTTCACAATCTCCCACATTTTTTTCTGTACCGCAAACGGGCGCGCCCCGTCATATACAACAAAAGTATATCCCTTATGCTTTTCCTGTAGGGCAAGATAAGCCTTTTTTAACATTTCTGCTACCTCTTGTTGAAGATAGCAGGTATTGAGGTCGCCGTAAGCGTCTTTTCCCATGAAGTTATCAGTAGTCGAATATTTTAACTCGATTTTAATGGCAGGCTCTACCGCCTGAATATCGACTAACCCCATTTGAATCATGGTCTCTTCCAGATTTTTTACGGGCTGCGGCACGATAGGAGGTTTAAGATTTTCGGGCGATTCTCTGTTGAGGGGTTCTTGCTTATCAGATGAGGCAGGTATAGCACTCGCTTCCTTTTGTAGGTTTTCAACTACAGAATCGCTCTTTTGCACCAGAGGAAGGCTATCCGTTGGCAGAAAAACCTCTCCCGTATTCTTTTCTTCGCCGGACTGACACCCACCCCATATCAACATTCCAACAATTAAAAAACTAAAAAATATTTTCTTCATTCTTCTTTTGCTTATTCAGCGTACATCGAGTAGGAAAGCCCCACAAAAAAACATGATACAATCATTTCCTAATCAAAACTACCTATTAAGCAGAAAAGTACCTTAATTGTTTCGGATAAAAAACATATCTTTTTAACCCTCATCATACCGAACCCTTCGAGTATAAAAAACAAGCCCATTAAAAGTCAACTTGTAAAAAAAGAATTTTCTTCCTTAACTTATATCATCCTGAATGGGATACAATAAATAATGCTTGCTTTAAAAATGATACAGAATTGATAGT
>CAUJFT010000023.1 GCA_963169475.1 Bacteroidota bacterium
CTTGACGCGTTGCATTTCGTTTTCGCGTTTCATTGCTTCTCTTTCGATTTCCAAATTACGGATTTTACGCTCTGTTTCGTCTAATTTTTCAGGCATAGAATCCATAACTAACCGCAATTTTGCTGCGGCTTCATCTATCAAATCAATCGCTTTATCGGGAAGATGCCTATCGGAGATATAGCGATTAGAAAGCTCGGCAGCAGCCACCAAAGCCGAATCGGTAATCCTTACTCCGTGGTGTACTTCGTATCGCTCCTTCAAGCCCCTAAGGATAGAAATAGTATCCTCTACGCCGGGTTCTTCTACAAGCACAGACTGAAATCGCCGTTCAAGGGCTTTATCCTTTTCGATATATTTTTGATATTCATCAAGGGTAGTAGCTCCAATAGCCCGAAGCTCGCCCCTTGCAAGTGCCGGTTTTAGAATATTTGCAGCGTCCATTGCGCCGGAATTTCTCCCCGCACCTACTAAGGTATGAATTTCATCAATAAAGAGAATAATCCCTCCGTTTGAGTCCACCACCTCTTTTACTACCGCTTTAAGACGCTCTTCAAACTCTCCTTGGTATTTTGCGCCGGCAATTAACGCGCCCATATCTAAGGAATAAATAATTTTAGATTTGAGATTTTCGGGTACATCTCCTTGCACAATCCGGATTGCCATACCTTCAGCAATTGCCGTTTTTCCTACTCCGGGTTCTCCTATCAGAATCGGATTGTTTTTGGTTCTGCGGGATAGAATGTGCATAACCCTCCTGATTTCTTCCTCCCGCCCAATTACGGGGTCCATTTTTCCCTTGCGCGCCATCTCATTCAGGTTCTTGGCGTATTTTTGTAGTGCATTATATTTCCCTTCTGGATTTTGGTCATGTACTTTTTGTCCACCGCGAACTTCTTCCATTACCTTGCGAAACGCATTTTCTGAAACGCCTAGTTCTTTCAGGAGCTTTCCTACTCCATTAGAGGATTTGATGAGTGCAAGCAAAAGATGCTCTATGCTTACAAACTCATCTTCTAATTTTCCGGCTTCCTGATTTGCCGTTTCAAATACGCTATGAAGGGAACTTCCAAAATATTGGCTTCCAATTGCACCCGTTACCTTAGGATAATCGTCTATTAACGCTTGAAGTTTCTTTTTCAAAAAAGGAGGATTCACGTCTAGTTTTTTCAACATATAAGGGACAATGTTTTCCTCCGAGTCCAATAACGCCTTCAAAAGATGGGCAGGCTCAACTGTTTGATGTTTGCTTTCTTTGGCTATATCTGCGGCTTTCTGGACCGCTTCTTGGGATTTTAAAGTGAAATGATTAAAAGTCATGTTTTTTGTTTTTTTGTTTTCTATCAATTTTAAAACCAGCTCGCAAAAAATGGATTTTTTGTCCTAAACAGGAATTGATTAATGCCATAATGTCTGTTTTAGGGAAATGCAACTGAAAAAATGACCGCTTTGAGGTAGGTTTTTCATAGATAAGGGGTAGAGAACAAAGGGAATAAAGGGGGCAACTGCTATTAAAGTACTATTATTCTTTGTTGATAACAATAAGAGGGTTATTTTTTTAGAAGAAAAAAGAAAATTTGACCACATCATAAAATAAAAATCGGATATTTGCGCTTCTGCTTTCCGAAATTAGTAAAAGGAGAATATACTAGTCGTTACGAAGATATGAATTCAAAATTAGCCACGCTCATTACCGTTTTTTTCTTCTGGGGGTTCATCGCTGCCGGAAATAGTGTTTTTATCCCCTTTTGTAAACATTATTTTAGCTTAGACCAATTTCAAAGCCAGTTAATAGACTTTGCTTTTTATTTGGCATACTACATCGGTGCGCTAGGACTTTTTGCATATAGTGTGTTTAAAAGCAAAGACCTTGTGGGGAGTTGGGGCTATAACCGAAGTATTGTTTATGGATTACTATTTAGTACGCTTGGGGCTGCCGTAATGATTGGGGCGGTCAATATGAATGCTTTTATCGGAATGCTTATCGGGCTTTTTGTGGTAGCACTTGGGTTTTCGCTTCAGCAGACCGCTGCAAACCCCTTTGCTATCTCGCTAGGAGACCCTGCGACAGGCTCAAGCCGGGTAAATCTTGGAGGAGGGATAAATTCCTTTGGTACTTCTATTGGTCCTATCGTAGTTGCTTTGGCGTTGTTTGGCTCCACCGCCGCAATTACTGACGCACAAATCCAGAGCCTAAGTCTAAATAAAGTAACTATTTTATACTCCGGAGTAGGAGCATTATTTATGGCAGCAGCAGCGTTGTTTTATTTTTCGGGGAGGTCTGACAAGGCAGTAGAAATAGAAGAAAAGGTAGAACCGGCAAAAAAAGCCTTATATTTACTTTTACTGATGACCGGACTCCTTGTAGCGTCATTTGTCCCTATTTTTAGCAGCTATAATAGTCAATCAGCCCTTGAAATCGAAAAGCTAAATAATACGTTAAGGACAAAAGTAACAGAAGCCGACAACTTGATTGCTAAACAAGGAGACTCTGAAATAAAAAAGCACTTTACTACGGACTTTTTATCCAATATTTCCGGCTCAAGGTTGCAAGTGCTTGCTGATTCCCTTAAAACCCACAAGATAAATGCCAGAGATACCGTAAGTATCAGAACGCTAAACCAAGTTCAAATTTATGCTTCGGAGGCTGCTACCTTAATTCAATCTCGGGAAGCCCTGAGAAATCCTTTGGAAGCCTTGCGTTTACGTTGGCTCGTAGCCGCGCTTACAATAGTAGTGGTTTCCTTACTCTATGCAAATTTCACGTCCCGTAAAAACCCACAAGGTTGGGGTGCCATGCAATTTCCGCAATTAGTGCTTGGAATGTTGGCAATATTTGTATATGTAGGAGTAGAAGTTGCAGTAGGCAGTAATCTTGGCGAACTCCTAAAACAGTCGGCTTTTGGGGGTTATCATTCCTCCGAAATTGCGCCCTTTGTTTCAATGTATTGGGGTAGTCTAATGATTGGAAGATGGGCGGGCGCAATTAGTGCTTTTAATGTAAAGGGAACAATGAAAAAAACCTTGATGTTTATAGTACCGTTAATTGCTTTCGGAGTAGTCATCGGGGTAAATACGTTGGCAGGTTACAATATGCAGCCACTTTATTGGTATATACTTTGCGTGGCTATTCAAATTCTTGCCTTTCAGGTAAGTCAAGATAAACCTGCAAGAACATTATTAATTTTTAGTGTATTAGGAATTGTCGCTATGCTCATAGGATTGTTTACAGCGGGTTCTACAGCGATTTATGCCTTTCTTAGTGCGGGATTGTGTTGTTCTATCATGTGGCCTTGTATTTTTTCTTTGTCTATAGCCGGATTAGGTAAATACACTACCCAAGGGTCTGCCTTCTTGATTATGATGATTTTAGGCGGGGGGGTAATTCCTCCTATTCAAGGAAAACTTGCAGATATTATCGGAATCCATGCGTCCTATTTTGTAGCTGTAGTTTGCTTTGGCTATCTAGCATTTTTTGCTTGGGTAGTAAAACGGGTGCTAAGCCGGCAGGGAATAGACTACGAAGCCTCTGCGGAAAACGGTCATTAAAAGAAAAAGAGGTCAAGACGCTATACGGATTCTACCAAGAGGTTCGTTACAAACAACTCATATCATAATAATAAATGCCCACAAATACACAATTTAGTTCCTCTTTATATCATCAAATCGCTAAAGGGATAGGACAGATAATGCTTCAAGAAAATGTCATCTCCGGTTTACTTTTCTTGGCTGGTATTTTTTATGGTTCGATGACGATGGGGGTTGCAGCTATTTTGGCAGCTACTTGCAGTACAATAACCGCTCGCCTACTCCGATTCAATAAAGCCGATATTGACAAAGGGCTTTACGGGTTTAGTGCGGCATTAGTTGGGGTTGCGGTCATTGTATTTATCAAACCTGTTTTTTGGGCGTGGCTATTTATAGTCATGGGTTCAATCTTGTCAGCCCTTATTCAACACTTTTTTATTAGTAAAAATATTCCGGTTTTTACCTTACCATTTGTATTGGTTAGTTGGCTTATTCTTCTAATCGCAAAATATTCCTATATGGATATTTTGGTAGAATTTCCAGCTTCTCTCGATTCTTCTATCAATAGTGTTGATTTTGTGATAAAATGTTTTGGGCAAGTTATTTTTCAAGGCAATATGATTTCGGGCCTAATATTTTTTATCGGAGTCTTTATCAGTTCTCCTATTGCAGCATTATATGGGCTTGCCGGCGGGGTTTTAGCCTCCGTTATTTCTTTTTATTTTTCGTTTCCGATTGAGGCTATACATGAGGGATTATTTGGTTTTAATGCGGTTTTGTGTGCCATCGTATTTGCGGGCAATCAACTAAAAGACGGTATTTGGTTTTCAATTTCGGTGCTATTATGTCTTATGATTAGCTTCTTTTTGTTAAGATATGAAATAACTCAACTCACTTTTCCTTTTGTAGTAGCCTCGTGTATTACGCTATATCTGAAAAATAAAGTACATAAGCTGATAGCGGGTTAGTTTGGAGAAAAAATGATTTACAAAATCATGCTACACTTGGTATAATTGCTGAACTTTACATTACAATATCGTTATATCCTCCTACTTTCGAGGAAAGTAAAAAAATAATCCCTCAATCAAAAACAAATATTTTATAGGAGTTCGGTCATTTTTCCTTAAATTTGCGCCCGCAAAACCTATTGCACAGAAAAAGAGTCCTTCATAAAGGCTTTTATGCAAGAGAAAAAAGACAGATTTGAACACATTTTATCTTTAAATTTAGCCTGTATCCTACTCTTTTGGATAAGTGGTAAACTTTTTTTCCTTGTTTCTGGCTTCATTATTGGGCTTACGCCTTTTCTACTTCCCGCTATCTCTCAAAAGATTTCCAAAGGCTGGAAACATTTCGGAGAATTATTGGGTAAAATAAACGGAGCAGTTCTATTAGCAGTTGTATTTTTTCTTATACTAACGCCTATTGCGTTGATTTACCGGCTTGGAAACCGGCATAAGGCTTTTTTGATTAACAGAAAAGCCCACTCTACTTTTGTTGTCAGAAACCATGAATATAAACCAGAGGACCTGAAAAATATGTGGTAAATGTGCTACATAAAAAAGATATATCTTCGGTTTTTATCCATAAATAAATAAAAAACTATTTATGCCATTAGATACTTCAATCCGTTCGGTTCTCATTATCGGTAGTGGGCCTATCATTATTGGTCAAGCTTGCGAATTTGACTATTCTGGCTCTCAGGCAGCTTTAGCACTCAAAGAAGAAGGCATTAGAGTTGCGCTGATAAACTCTAATCCTGCTACTATTATGACCGACCCCTACATTGCAGATGATGTTTATCTCCTCCCATTAGAAAAAGAGTCCATTGTACAGATTTTGCAAAAGCAGAAAATAGATGCCGTACTTCCTACAATGGGAGGACAAACGGCATTAAATTTATGTTTAGATTGCGAAAAAGTAGGAATATGGAAAAAGTATGGCGTAAAAATTATCGGTGCGAATATTCAAGCCATTCAAAAGGCAGAAGATAGAGAGTTATTCCGTAAAGTCTTGCTTGACCTTGGATTAGACTCCCCTCGCTCCGAAGTTGCAAACTCTTTCCTTAAAGGAAAAGAAATCGCACAAAGAATCGGCTTCCCGCTTGTCATTCGTCCCTCCTATACCTTAGGCGGTACCGGAGGAGCGTTTGTAAATAATCCCTCGGAGTTTGACAGTCTTCTCACACATGGACTCAAAGCAAGCCCGGTACACGAGGTGTTATTAGAAGAAAGTATTTTTGGATGGAAGGAATACGAACTAGAAGTAATGAGGGATAACGCGGGGAATCATATCGTGATTTGCACTATAGAGAATTTTGACCCTATGGGCATTCATACAGGGGATTCTATTACCGTGGCTCCCGCAATGACCCTGCCAGATACGCTATACCAGAAGATGCGAAACCAAGCCTTTCAGGTGATGGATGCCTTAGGGAGCTTTGCAGGAGGGTGTAACGTGCAATTTTCATTAGACACTCATTCTGACCGAATTACTGTCATTGAAATCAACCCGAGGGTTTCACGCTCGTCCGCCCTTGCCTCCAAAGCCACCGGCTACCCGATTGCAAGAATTGCCGCAAAACTTGCTGTAGGATACCACCTTGACGAGCTTCCTAATCAGATTACTAAGACAACTTCGGCTTTCTTTGAGCCGGTACAAGATTACGTAATCGTCAAAATCCCACGCTGGAACTTCGATAAATTTTGGGGAGCAGATGCACATCTCGGGCTACAAATGAAATCTGTGGGAGAAGTAATGGCAATCGGACGGAGCTTTAATGAAGCCTTACAGAAAGCCTGCCAATCTCTTGAAATCAAACGAAATGGAATGGGCGCAGATGGCAGAGAGCTTCAAGACCTCGAAAAAATCATGAAGAGCCTCCGAAATCCTTCATGGAATAGGCTCTTTCATATTAAAGATGCGATTCACCTTGGGATTCCGCTCAATACAATTCACGAAGCCACAAAAATCGATATGTGGTTTTTGAGACAAATCGAATATCTTGTCATTCTTGAAAAAGAAATTTCCCGATATACCCTCGAAACGATTCCGGCAGAAGTATTAGCAGAAGCCAAGAAGAACGGGTATGCCGACCGCCAAATTGCACATATACTCGGAACGTTAGAATCGCGTGTGAGAGAAAAAAGAGAATCGCTTAACATTAAGCGGGTTTATAAATTAGTGGATACTTGTGCCGCAGAGTTTTCTGCTGAAACGCCGTATTATTATTCTTCTTTTGAATTAGAAAATGACTCTGCCGCTTCTAATAAAAGGAAAATCGTCATCTTGGGTTCAGGTCCTAACCGGATTGGGCAAGGGATAGAGTTTGACTATTGTTGTGTACATGGAGTGCTTGCTGCCAAAGAAATGGGGTTTGAGACCATTATGATTAATTGTAACCCGGAAACCGTCTCCACAGATTTTAATATTTCGGATAAATTATATTTTGAACCTGTTTTTTGGGAACATATCTACGACATTATTCAACACGAAAAGCCGGAAGGCGTAATCGTGCAGCTTGGCGGGCAGACCGCTCTCAAACTTTCGGAAAAACTAGATAAGTTTAATATCCCAATTATCGGAACGTCCTTTAACGACATGGATATTGCCGAAGACCGCGGACGTTTCTCCAACCTATTGAAAGAATTAGAAATTCCTTACCCTCACTACGGAGTAGCAGAAGATGCAGAAGATGCAATCGCTATTGCAAATACGGTGGGATATCCCGTTTTGGTGCGCCCTTCCTATGTGCTCGGAGGGCAAGGAATGCGTATCGTTATCAATGATGATGAGCTGACCAAGCATGTTATAAAAATACTGAATGATATTCCTAATAATAAAGTGCTAATTGACCATTTTCTTGATGGAGGGATAGAAGCTGAAATTGACGCGCTCTGTGATGGAGAGGATTTTCGGGTTATTGGAATGATGGAACATATAGAACCTGCCGGGATTCACTCCGGCGACTCTATGTCTGTACTCCCTGTTTTTAACCTTAGTGAGCATATTCAGGAAAAAATGGTGGCTTATTCCCGTAAAATCGCACTTGCCCTCAAAGTTAAAGGACTTATCAATATACAATTTGCTATCAAAGGCGAAACGGTATATGTCATAGAAGCCAACCCGCGCGCCTCCCGTACTGTGCCATTCATAGCCAAAGCGCATCAAGTCCCTTACGTAAATTATGCCACCAAAATTATGTTAGGAACTCATAAGGTGGCAGACTTCAAAATCGAACCCAAGTTACAAGGGTATGCAATCAAGGTTCCTGTTTTCTCCTTTAATAAGTTTCCGGGCGTGGATAAAGCACTTGGACCCGAAATGAAATCTACCGGAGAAAAAATTGTATTTATAGAAAATTTGGAAGATAGTTTCTTCCAAGACGCTTATAATGAAAGGAATATGTATTTGACACGATAATTTACCAAACAATCCGTGAGGCTTAATCCCGTGTCGTATGAGAATGCTATAAAAAGGATAGATTTGTAGTCTAAATGTAATCAAAGAATGTTCTTCTCTACAAAATAAGGCACACTTTGGCATGGGTATTTTTGAATTATTCGCGTGTAGTCAGTAGTCCTTCATTGGGGGCGGGAAGAAGATTGCCTAATCTTTCCAATACTGCGTTCCTTTGTAGTCAATATATCCTTTGGCGGTGCCGTCTTCTTCAAAAACCATAAATAGCCCGTTTCCTCTTGCCTCTAGCTTTTCGTAGGGAGAAATAAGGCATTCTTTCCCATTTATGTCCAAAATAATTTTTTTACCTTCATTTTCGGCGGTGGTATAGTCTCCTATGAAAAAATCATCAATTTGGTCGTATTTACAAGGAATCACGGTTTTACCGTCGGGTGCCATCATTCCTACTTTACCGTTCTGATTAATTATTGCCCGATGATTTACAAAACTACTAACACCAGCAATGTCTTTGCGGACAACCTTTCCCGTTTTATCCACAATTACATCAAAATTTTCTTCTCCGTAGGTAAATAAGCCTTCTCCAAGACTGCCACAAGTCGCGTATTTTAGGGGAATAATTTCTTCTCCTTTATGATTAATAAATCCCCATTTTCCATGAATAGAAGCGCGAGCAAGCCCGGACTCAAACCCTCCAATGAAGGAATATTTATCCCCAAAGTCTCTTATGGTTCTCCCTTCTTTATTCAGAATTTTCCAGTTTTTCCCCTCTTGTACCGTAAAAACGTCTTCGCTCAATAAATTTACTTGATTATACAAAAACCTGGTAATCGCTTTCCCTTTTGTAGTGTATAAGGCGTAAAGTCCTTCTTTTTTCACACCCAAAGCTCCTCCTTGGGGTCCGGATACTACTGGGTATTGAGGTTTGATTACTTCTTTCCCTTTGGTATTAATCGCTCCATAAAAACCATCTTTTTTTACCCAAGTTGCCGGAGCGTCATCATAGAAAATGATAAACTCATCGTAAACACATTTTGTCAAAGCCTTTCCTTTCGTAGTCATCAACCCATATTTTCCGTTTTGGGTGTAACAGAGGAGAGAAGAAGATAGAAGGAATACCTCCTCTGCGGAGATAGGTTTCCCAATTTGCCCTTCCATGCTAACCGTATGCCACTCATCGTTTTCATCTTTTACAAGCCCTAACCCATATTCAAAAGGAGTGGCTTCTACAAATGTACAAGGGATAATTATTGTTTTTTGGGCATTAGAGTATCCCCATTTGTCCCCATCTCTAAACGGAATCAACGGGTTTGAGTCTGTCATAACCGCAAAAACACTTAAACACGTGCTAAGTAAAACAACTAGTAATATTGCAAAACGCTTACTCATAAATATTTAGATTAAAGAAATATAAAGTAAAATGTAATAAGTAGTTCTTAGTTTTTAATGATAAGTTCTTAATCTTCACAAATAATTGTTTATCAGTTTTTTAACTAAAAATAATATCATAAACTAATTTCAAACCAGTACTTAAGTACTGAAGCAAACTTATTTTAAATTATTTTTATTATTCCGCAGGCTTCTGATTTTGTTCTGTGAGGGGTATTTCCGGATTAGCAATGGTGTTACTAAATTCATCAGCATTGACAATCCCAAACTCATCTATGTATATTTTAATTAACAAAAAAAACATAGAAATCATCAACGGACCAAAGATGATACCAAGAAACCCAAACATATTAACCCCAATAAAAGCTCCAAAAAGCGTAATAAGCGGGTGAATATTTGCAAGTTTTTTCTGAATAGCTAATCTTGCAAGGTTATCCACAGAGCCAATCAAGATAAACCCCCATAACCCAACTCCTATTCCTTGCCATACCCTACCTTGCGAAAGTTCAAAAACCATAAGCGGAAGATAGATAAGCATAGAGCCAAGTAGTGGAATTACCGAGCAAATAGCAGTCAATAACCCCATGAGGATATATTGTTCAACGCCCAATATCCAATATCCCAATAACCCTACTCCTCCTTGAATCAGTGCTACAAGCGGAATCCCAAGTGCGTTACTATACACGAGATTCCGGAACTCTCTCATACTTTTTTGTACGTTCTTATTTTTGAAAGGGATATTATTCCGAAGCCATTTTTCGATAGAGGTCGTTTCTATGAGCATAAAGTAAAGGATACAATACATGATGACGATATTTCCAATACTACTCATAGTGCCTTCAAACATGTTTTTCCCAAATCCTACAAGGCTACTTCCGATTACTTTGAGGTTATCTGTCGTTAATAGGTCTATAGAAAAACGGGTTTCTATGTATTCATGTAGTTGGTTAAGGGTTTGATTGAGGAGGTCTGGGTTCTGAAAAACGGGTTTTAGGAGAGTAATCGCATAAGAAAGAAACCACAACATCGGTATCATGAGTATAACCACAGAAACCCCCATCATCAATAAAGCGGCAATCCATTTTTTCCATTTCTTTTTGAGAACAAGTATCAGCATAGCGGGCCTCATAATCACATAAAGCGTTACGGCACCGAGAAAAGCACCCAACAGAAAAAACATCTCCTTCACTATAATAATCCCTATCAGAATTAAAAACACAAGGAATAATCCCTGACGAATTATATTGGGGTGTATTTGATGAACCATGAAAATAATGAATTAATTTCTACTACAAAAGTACACAAATATTGAAGATTAGCAACTTTTTAGTACATTGTTAAGTTTTAAGGAAAAATCATGCTTTATCTATGTTTGGTAAAAATGAAATCATATTAGAAAATGCGATAGTGAGGCTTATCCCCTTAGATATTTCTCACGTGGATACCTTACTTCCGATTGCCTTAGAGGCAGACTTATGGAAATGGACTACTCAACAGATTACAGATAGAAAATCTCTTTTAGCATATCTGGAACTTGTACTTAAAGAAAAAGCCGAAGGAAAGGCTTATCCTTTCCTAATCATTGATAAAAAGAGAGAGGAAGTAGCCGGCTGCACCCGCTATTACGATATCCAACCGGGACATAAAACGCTTGAAATCGGATATACATGGATTGGAAAATCCTACCAAGGTAAGGGAGTCAATAAAGCCTGTAAGTATGAGCTGCTATATTACGCCTTTAATGTATTGAGGTATAACCGCGTTGCGCTTCGTACCGATTACCTAAATCATCAGTCGCGGA
>CAUJFT010000024.1 GCA_963169475.1 Bacteroidota bacterium
TTAGGAGAAACAAAAATAGAAGCACCCGTTCCTACCAATGTCCCACCGCAACTACTAGTGTACCATTTTGCGGGAAGGAAATTGCTTCCTCCCGAAGCCGAAAGCGTAACCGTATTTCCGGGACAAATATAATTACCGCTACTCGTAGCAGAAGATGGCGCAGTATAAGCCGGAGCATTTGTAATATTCAATACAGTATTTCCCATATTCGCATTAAAACCGCCGATTCTGATGTAATAAGTAGCTCCGCAAGTTACATTATAATTCAAAGCAGCATTATAGCTAGAACCGCCACAAGCACCATTCCCACCAGAAGCACCATCATCATCATTACAGGCGACCTCCACAAGCGCGCCACAAGTACCAGTATATAAAGCCAAACCACTATCAAAATTAGAGCCACACGTATTAAAAGATGCCGTTCCTGTACGAGGGGCGGTATAAGCGTACCATATATCACTACCAAACCCAAATACACAACTACCAGAAGGCCCATCTGTTGTTGAGCAACTATTGTATGAATTATAGGTAGTCCCCCCTACCGCAGTCGTTGCATTGGCACAAGCATTATTAATAGGTACAGTTGTATAGTTCACGGAAAGATAAGGCATATTAGTAGAGGCATGCCCCTCCCAATTTATCCAGCCAGAATCATCACTTGCACCGCCACAATGATTATCATACCCTTGTAGATTATCCGCAGCAATCGTTATCCAATCCGAAGTAAGGCGAGAAGCAACATCTGAATTACCTGTGCTTCCACACGGGAAGGTTTTCCAGCCATTAGTTCCTTCATTATAATCTTGGCAACCCGCACCGCAGCCTGTTCCATACACATCCCAACGCGAATATTCTGTCAATAATCCCTCAATAGAAGCATAAACTGCAGAAAAAGCATCTACTACGGGGTCTGTAGAGGCGCGCCCAATTCTAAATTGATTCTCATTACACCCGCTATAATCTGTATAAGAAGACTGATACAGATAAAAAGTAGTAGCATTAATACAAGAACCATCAGGAATAGAGGCAAGATTCAGCTTTATGGGACACTGATAATATTCATTATTAGAAGGAAAAGTAATATCATTAAAACCTTGGCGCATATTTCCACTAATCTGATTATAGCTACCGTCATACACAGAATAACTCGTCCACCAAGTACTATTATTAGGGGTGCAATTAATCACAGGGTCAATCGTTACAGGATAATTCCTTTCCGGAGAGGAAAGCCAATCCGCATCTACCAAAACAGAGACTATCAGCTCCTGTCCAGATTGCTTTACTTCATAAAATCCATAGATAGATTTGGGCGTTACGAAATTATCTGTTCGTTGGGGATTCGGTGTTTCTTCATAATAAGGGCGATGATAAACCATTTCCGGTATTCCCTCTTTATTTACAAGCGTAAAACCCGTAGTCATTCCATCAGATTTATGATATTTTACCGCCCAGCCGGAAGGAAGAGAAAGCGTTTCCATAAAGGCAAGATATTTTGCATTGGAAGGACGTTGCGCAACAATACCTTGTTGTTGTAATATATAACTTTGTTCAATCCCAAAAGTAAGTTGGTCGTAGCGCGCCTCTACTCCTGTAGCCCATGAAGGGTAAGAAACCGTTTTGCCTTGTACTGTCGGAGTAACCGGATTTCCATTTACCTTTTGTAATGACTGACGATTAGCATCAAGCCACGCATATCCACTTTTCTTCCACAAATCCATTGGGGTACCTGACCCCAGCTTTACCTTAACTCCAATATTTGCTTGCCCGTACCAAGTTTTAAATTCATTCCATTGATTCCAGAAGGGATAATCTCCGCTTGTACTCGTTGGATTAGGGACTACCTCCGTAATGATAGTATTCCATAATCCATTCTCAAAAAAATGCACAGGTCCCCCTCCAATAACAGCCGTCATTTCACCATTTAAATTTCGAAAATGCTTGGTTGTCCTATCTCTTAACTCCAAAACCTCTTGTTGTTGGCTAAATCCTGCATAAGGACCCGATTTGTCTTCAAAACGCTGTTTGAAAATCCGTTCATTGTTCTCAAATCCCGATGGATATTTTGAAACAGAGGCGTTATTAGCCCCAAACTTTTGCGGCAAAAGCCCGCGCGTATCTTCTTGGGCATAGCCTATCATACAAGAACAAAGCATAATTAACGCACAGACCGTTAATTGCCCGTACAACTTCCAATGAAAAGTTTTACACATACTAACATAATTTTTAAGTGATTGATAAATAAAAAAATCCTGAAAACCATATCTTAATGTTGTAGTCATTACCCAAAGCATTGGACGTTAATCGGTTGAATATGTTGGAAACCGATTAATTCGTAGCAACAAACAATCTTTCAATTGTAATCAGGAAGCCCACCGCAATATTAATATGTTTTTTTGATATTACAATACTTTTTTTATCTATTTTTAAAAATATTTAATCTTCATATATAACAAAACTAAACATAGGGATATTCGTTTTATCCGCCTTATATCCCCAATAGCATTGTTTTTCATGCTTTTATGAATAGGTTTAACCAATTAAGAATAGGAAATCTTGTGTGTGATATTTTGCTTTTGACTTAACATGATGGATAGGACTTTATTTATTTATCCTAAAAGAATGTCGGTTATCGTAGTGGTCTTGTCAATTTTTCAGGTGTTTGTCCGATTCTTGGCAGAATATCAAGAAGATTTATAGTTTCTTTTATTATCTTTGCGCAAATTTTTAAACCATGACCCTCAAAGAAACACATTTTAATTTTCCAGGGCAGATTTCTCGTTATAGCGGAAAAGTAAGAGATGTATATAACATTAGTGAGACCTTACTTGTAATTGTAGCTTCTGATAGGATTTCTGCATTTGACCATATTTTGCCGCGGGCTATCCCCCATAAAGGGCAAGTCCTGAACCAAACTGCTGCCTACTTTTTTCAAGCAATGGATAATTTAGTGCCTACGCATATCGTGGCTGTGCCAGACCCCAATGTAACGATAGGTCTAAAGTGCAAAGCCTTCCCTATAGAAATGGTGGTAAGGGGGTATCTTGCGGGTCATGCTTGGAGGGTCTATCAATCAGGGAAGCGCGAGCTATGTGGCGTTACTTTGCCTGACGGGTTAAGGGAAAATGACAAGTTGCCCGAACCGATTATTACCCCTACTACAAAATCTATGATTGGGCATGATGAGGATATTTCTGAAGCTGAAATCCTTAAATCGGGAATTTGTGATGCAGATGAATATGGTCAAATCAAGCATGATGCCCTTAAATTGTTTGCCAAAGGCTCTGAAATGGCTATGCAAAGGGGGCTTATCCTTGTGGACTCTAAATACGAATTCGGGTATCATAACGGAGATATTTTTGTAATTGATGAAATCCATACTCCGGACTCATCGCGCTATTTCTATGCGGAAGGCTTTGCAGAAAGACAAGCTGCCGGCGAACCACAACGCCAATTATCTAAGGAGTTTGTTCGGAAATGGCTCATTGAGAATGGGTTTCAGGGGTTAGAAGGGCAAACTATGCCGATTATGTCCGATGAAATGCTTGGTCTCACCTCAAAGCGTTATATTGAGCTTTATGAGAAAATTACAGGCGAAAACTTTATTCCTGCCGACACCTCTCGTATTCAGGAGAGAATCATGGACAATACCTTACCCATACTAACAGAACTTCTTAAACAAATGTGATGGAAATAGGACAATATATAGATTACACTATTCTCCGTCCCGATACCACGCGGGAAGCCATAAAATCTTTATGCGAAACAGCAATAATAGAAAATTTTTATGCAGTTTGTATCCCTCCTATCTATGTAAATGAGGCGGTTAGGTTTCTTCGAGCTTCCTCTGTAGCGATTTGTTCTGTCGTGGGTTTTCCGCTGGGATATGTCAGTACAGCAGCAAAGCTTACAGAAGCCGAATCCCTAATCTGTGAAGGTGTAGAGGAATTGGACCTTGTGATTAATCTTTGTAACCTAAAAAATGGGGAATGGGAAAAAGTAGCTTCAGAAATTTACCAATTTTGTATTCTCTGTAGACGTTTCGGAGTGGTAAGTAAGATTATTATCGAGGCTACGCTACTTGATACAGACGAGATTATAAAAATATGTAATCTTTGCAATGAAGTGAATCCCGATTTCGTTAAAACTTCTACCGGATTTACCGGTATCAGTATCGTAGCCCAGAAGGAAAAAGTACGTTTAATGAGGGATACCCTCCGCGAGGGCATAAAAATAAAGGTTTCGGGGGGAGTTAGGAGTAGAGAAGAGGCTTTCATGTTTATTCAAGATTATGGAGTAAGCCGAATCGGGACTTCTGGCAACCTCTCTTCAAAAAAGTAGGTCATCAGTAATATATAAATGATTTAGAAAATGTTAAAACGTCATATAGTCGGTATAGTTTTTTCTCTATTAGGGATTGGTTCATTGTACGCACAGCCGGAGCCCGGCAAGTCCGATAAGGGCGACTACGCAAAGTATGAGACAGAAGATATAACTATTTATAGGCAGCGGGGCAGTACTTTTCAGATGCCGGTAGTATCTCCTCCGGTTGATGAGCCGCTTCCTGTGGATAAATGGCAAAAAGTAAGTCCTTATTTTTCGGGAGGGAATAAAATTTATATAGAAAAAAGCCCTTCATTAGCGGTTTTTATTGAAAAACATAAAGAGATTCTTAACCGTACTCGAACAATGCAGGGCTATCGTGTACAGGTTTTTATAGGAATTGAGCGGGAGGCTGCTAATACAGCAAAGGGTTCTTTCATTACAAAATTTCCGGGGGTAGATTGCTATATGAAGTTTGTTGAACCTTCTTATAGAATTAGGGCAGGAAACTTCATCACTCGCTCTGAAGCCGAAGAATTTAGCAAAAAAGCGCGTCAAGCTGGCTTTTTAGGGGCTTTTGTCGTAAGGGAAGATGACGTTGTTATCCCTAAATTAAGACCTATCTCCGTTAGCCCCTCCCAAAACTAAAGAATAATTCCGAAAAAATATTCGTAAATAATCCCTTAGTCTGGAAAAGATATTTATTTTTGCGGCTCAATTTAAACCATTTTTATGGGATATTTATGGATATAAGACCTATTTTATTTCACTTATTCGTTGTTTTTGGAGTAGTTGTTTTGGGGAGTAGTGCCTTTGCCCAGCCTAAATTATCCTCTAAACGCCCCCCCGTTGTGAAAAGTAGTCAAAAGGGTGCTTATCAAAAATATGAGCCAGAAAATTTTACCCCTTTTCGTAAACATACACAATTTATTAAGCCGGTAATGATAGCGGAAAAAGAGCCGGAGATTAAACCGCAGGACACAATTAATAAGTATCGAAAAGTTGAGAAATATTTTCAATCCGGAAATAAGAACTTTATTGATGTCAACCCTGCTTTTTATACCCTCTCCTCTAAACACAACTTACCGGTAGAAACGGTAGAAACAGAAACTCCCGTACAAGTAGTGGCACCAGTAGTAAAATACCCTACAAAGGTAAGAGGATACAGGATTCAGTTATTTAACGGACAAGAAAGAGAAACTGCGAATAGGCTTAAAAATCAGTTTGCTTCCAATTTCCCAAATATCCCGCGCTATCTTGTGTTTGTAGAGCCAAGCTATCGGGTAAGAGTAGGAGATTTTTATACGCGAGAAGAAGCCGAGAGCCTATTAAGGGAAGTCAAGAGAATTACCACTTTTTCAGATGCTATCATTATTCGGGATATTGTGGAATTTAAACCCCCGAAAACAAATACTGGTGAAGTACCCGTAGAGAATAGGTAATTTATTTTGTTTTAAAAGCCCTTTGCCATGGCAAATGGGATTTTAATGTAGCCCTTTGCCATGGCAAAGGACTACATTAAAATCCCATTTATGCAAATACCAATATACTGCCGCATCTATAAAAAAGCCATGGTAATATCGGCGGGATATTTATTCGTGTATCATAGTCCTTTGCCGTGGCAAGGGACTATCCGAATAGCTCCATTTGCCCCGTTTCATCTATTTTAAGGGCATCTCCGCTCCATTCTACTTCAGAGCCAACGCTCAATTTTTCTTCTCTTTCGAGTTCTTCCTGGGGTTCGGGGGGTGTTACCTCCCGTATAGCAATTACCTTGTTTTTGGCATCTAACTTATTCCCCATGGATTTCCACCCTTTTACCTCAATAAAAGAAGACAACTGGACTTGCTGCGTTTCTACAACTGTATTTTTTCCTTCTCCCTTCTTATAGTCGTATTCAATGATAGGTTCTGGGTCAATAGAAATAAAAAGCATCTTTGAGCCGGGTTCGGGGGAAATGAATGAGAACGTTTTTCCTTCCGTAGTAGTTTCTATTTGAAAACGTTTTACAAATTGCGTTTTAGTCTTGCCATCAAGATAGATAGCCGTAATAATTCCCTCCGAATCAAACGTTTCCATTTTTGCTATTTTATCATTATCATACCGATTTGTCAGGTCAAAATTAGTGATTTCATAGCTTCCGTCCTTGTAAATTACTAAAATCTTATCATTGGTATCAAATTCCCCAAGAAACCTCCCCCGCATATCCGTATTGAGCTTTCCGACTGCCTCATCGTACCAGATTTTTCTCCCACCAAGAGAAGACGCTCCCAAGGACTTCCTTACAATCTTACGAATGGGGTATTTGGTTAGGATATTTCCTTGAGAATCACGCCCTTTTATGGAAAGTTCGGCAAAATTATAGTCAAAATTTTTTATTTTCGCTTTACTCCCTTGTGTCAGAAAGACCCCTACTACTTCCGTCTCTCCGTTAGGATTAGGAGAAAAATAAAGGATTCGAGAACCTTTACTCCCTTTTGTAACATCATACTCACGGTCACGCGTAATTGCCGTTACATTAAACCGCTTTACATAATTAAATCCGGTAGCGGCATCTCTATATATCGTGTGGTAAATTAGTCTTTCGTTATTTTTGCGCCATACATCGGCATAGATAATATCCTTTCCAAAAAATGCCTTATCCGATACTTTTGAGATTTTATACTTTCCGTCCGACATAAATACGATAATATCATCCATGTCAGAGCAATCACATAGATATTCATCTTTTTTTAGCCCATATCCTACAAATCCATCTTTCCGGTTTACATATAACTTTTGATTAGCTACTGCCACTGTCTGGATTTCAATATTATCAAATACTTTAATAGTGGTCTTTCTCCCGCGCCCCTTGCCATATTTTTCAAGCAATTTCCTAAAATATTCAATAGAATAATCCGTAAGATGGAGAAGATTAAATTCTGTTTTAGCAATTTGCTCCTCTGTTGCCCTCATAAGCTCATCGGCTTTAAAGGAATCAAATTTTGAAATACGTTTAATCTTAATTTCTGTAAGCCGGAGAATATCGTCATGGGTGATTTCTCTATAAAATAGTTTTTTGTAGGGTTTTAATCCATTATCTATAGTTTCCATGACGGCTTCCCACGTTTCACACTCCTCTATCTTTCTATAGATTCTTTTTTCAATGAAAATCTTTTCCAAAGACGCAAAAAGCAACTTTTCTTTTAGCTCCATGAGCTGTAACTCCAACTCCAATTTGTGAATGGCTACCGTATTTTTGGTAGAAAGTTCCAGAATCTCCTCTACACTCAAAAAGTAGGGTTTGTTCTCCATAATCAGACAAGCCGAAGGAGAAATAGATACTTCACACTCGGTAAAAGCATATAAGCCGTCCACCATCACATCTGGTGAGACCCCCGCCGCAAGCTCTACTACAATTTCTACATTTTGGGCAGTATTATCTGTTACCTTTTTGATTTTTATATTGCCCTTATCATTCGCTTTGATGATAGAATCTATCACACTTGAAGTAGTAGTGCCATAAGGAATACTTGTAATGACAAGCGTGGACTTTGTCGTGATTTCAATATTAGAGCGGAAGCGTACTTTTCCTCCTCTTTTGCCGCTGTTGTAATTAGAAACATCTATCATTCCTCCCGTAATAAAATCCGGATATATACGGATAGAATTTCCTTTGAGTATCTCTATAGAGGCTTCTATCAGCTCGCAAAAATTATGAGGGAGTATTTTAGTAGCAAGCCCAACCGCAATCCCTTCTACTCCTTGCGCCAAAAGCAGCGGAAACTTTACGGGCAATTCAAGCGGTTCTTTTTTTCTCCCATCATAAGAAACCTGCCATTCTGTAATTTTGGGGTTAAATACTACCTCTAAGGCAAATTTTGATAAGCGAGCTTCAATATATCGCGGGGCAGCAGCCGAATCCCCAGTGCGAACATCTCCCCAATTCCCTTGGGTTTCTATCAACAAGTCTTTTTGCCCAAGGTTTACCAATGCTTCTCCAATAGCAGCATCTCCGTGCGGGTGAAATTGCATAGTTTGCCCAATGATATTCGCAACCTTATGAAACCTCCCATCATCCATTTCATACATCGAATGCAAAATCCTCCGCTGAACCGGCTTCAGCCCGTCAGTAAGCAGAGGCACTGCCCGCTCCAGAATTACATAAGACGCATAATCTAAAAAATAATTCTCAAACAAACCCGACACCATCAGATTCTTTTCTTCCTGCTCCATGTTTCCTTCTTGCATTGATTTTTCTGCAAATATATAAAATTTATTTTATTTTTAGTGCAAATGTAATTATTTTTATCATATATAATAAAAAAACTATCAATATACTTAATAAATGCTAATAATATATATATTAACGCGCTCATAGGAATATAATAATAAAGAGAAATCAAAAAAACATCAAAAGGTATTATGTCCTTTATGCTTCCTCCACCTTGGGGCAGTATCAGTTAATCTTCCAAGTGAAGTAATACTCTCGTCATGGGTTCCTACATAATGATTAAGGACTTGCTATTATTGATAAAATCTTTTGTCCAAATATTGAGCGCGGGTATTCGTTTGCTTTTTCGGGATAAATAGCCTCTCCTGAATCGAATAAGGTCGAACAATTACAATAAGTGTAAATTTCCCTTCTAATTATTTTCTCAGTACTCCTGTCATAAAATTACCTTTTTACATATCATTCCCCGAAAAATATTGCCTTACTTTGCATCATCATAAATAGTATCCTACAAAATACCGGCTTAGGTGAAAAAACACTAAAATTTACATGAAAACTCCCTAAAAACCGGATATTATTTATCAGTATATATTGAAATACATCGAAAAATCCCCTAATTTTGCGCAAGTATAACCAAAGAGCTGTATATATCGAAATATGAGAAAATTATCATTGATATTATGGGTGCTAACGCTTATTTCATTTCGCACTGCTTTTGGGCAGATGCTATATGATTTTGATAAAGTAATGCCGCGTTTAGAGGAGAAGATGCTTACAGAGCCTGATAAGAAGCATAGAATTGTTATTTTGCTGACCGCCCAAGTGGAAATAGCTTCCTTAGAAGAGGGGTTTTATGCCCGTAAAGCCTCTATAGAAGAGAGAACTCATACAGTAATTACCTTGTTAAAGGCAGTAGCAGAGGAATCCCAACCGCCTATTATAAATTATCTTATACAAAGCGGAGAGATAAACCAACAATCTATTACTCCTATATGGATTACCAATATGATAGTAGTGGAGGCGGGTAGTTCCATAATAGCAGAATTAAGCTGGCGCGAAGATGTCTCTCAACTTGACCTAGACAGTGATATTCAGAACGAACCCTATCGCGTAGAAGTAAGCGACTCTATTTCGGTAAGAACAATCGGCGGGCATGAAAAAGGACTTGACGCAATCAATGCTCCAGCAATGTGGGCATTAGGTTATACGGGCTATCGTAGAGTAGCCATGAGTATTGATACCGGGGTAGACTTTACGCATCCAGCTATTCAGAAACAATTTAGAGGAAATTATGTCCCTGCTGCACAAGCATGGTATGAATCCAACACTAGCAATACAGTGCCTTTTGATTGTGATGAGCATGGAACCCATACTGTTGGAACAATGCTGGGACTTGACCACACAACTAAAGATACGATTGGAGTTGCTTTTAATGGGTCATGGATTGGTTCTCCAGGACTTTGTAATAGTAATAAATATCTTGCCTTTCAATGGGCTATTGACCCGGACGGGGACGCTAGTACTATCGCAGACCAACCAGACGTAATTAATAATTCATGGTATGATAATAACGCAACTACAGAATGCACATCTTCTTATTATAAAAACATATTTGATGCTGTAGAGGCGGTAGGGATTGCCATTGTTTTCTCTGCCGGCAATAACGGACCGGGAATTTCTACGATTACTCCCCCTAAAAATATTCGTACCAATATTGTAAATGTATTCTCTGTGGCAAATCTAAACGGAAATACCCCTCAATATCCCATAAACTCCTCCAGCAGCAGGGGACCTTCTGTTTGTGGTGGTACCGGCTCTTTACTCATCAAACCAGAGGTCGCTGGACCCGGCACTAATGTCCGATCTAGTATTCCGGGAGGAGCTTATGCCTCATTTACCGGCACGTCCATGGCTGCGCCCCATGTTTCAGGCGCGATTTTACTATTAAAAGAAGCCTTCCCCTCTCTTACAGGGATTCAAATCAAGGAGGCATTGTACTTTTCTGCTACAGATTTAGGAACACCCGGAGAGGATAATGACTACGGAATGGGATTGATAAATGTAAAGGCTGCCTATGATTATTTGATTCAACAAGGCTTCTCTCCTATAATCCCTATCAATGAAAACAACCTTGCGGCTTCAAGCATTTCTAACCTTTCTACTCACTCATGCGCTTCGTTTTTATTCCCTCTCCTTACGATGATGAACTACGGGAATGATACCGTAACCCAAGCCACAATTACTTATCAGGTAGCTAATAGCACTCCCACTACTATAAATTGGACAGGCTACCTACTCCCGGGAGAATCTGCCATACAAGTAGTAGGACCGCTTACCCTCCAACCCGGAAACTACACCCTTACCGTAGAAATTAGTGGAGTGAATAATACTACGGACGACAGACCAGAAGATAATCAGATTACTTTTAACTTCACGGTAATCCCCTCCAATATGCCAATAACTACGCCGGTTACTATATGTGAAAATAGTAATGCCATTCTTACTACCCCCAATCCGGTATCGGGTACAATTCAGTGGTTTAGCCAAAGCACAGGCGGCGTATCTCTATCTACCGGAAATGTATTCGCAACTCCACCACTTACTAATTCGGCTACCTATTATGCAGATGTAATTACAAACATAAACACCGGAAAGCCGGACAACTCTGGTGCCGGGCAGTATGACCCGTTAAGTAGCGACCGCTACCTTGTCTTTGATTGCTTTAACCCCTTTACCATAAAAACTGTAACGATTTATGCGGAAAATCCCGCTTCAGGGACGGTACAATTGAGAACCTCTGATGGGTCTGTTATTCAGTCCACTGTGGCAAATTTGGTTTCTGGGGTGAATGTAGTAACCCTTAATTTTGAGGTAGCTCCCGGACAAAATTATCAACTTGCTACCACTTCCCTCACCAATTTGTATCGAAACGATAACTTCACCGGATACCCCATTATTATTCCGAATATATTGTCTATTAAAATGACAAACGTAGGCTCTACGCGCTATTATTCCCTCTATAATTGGGAGATTGAATACGGCACTCCTTGCGGAAGAGGCGGGGTAGCAGTAACCGTAGTTCCCGGTAATGTAACGGCTGACTTTACGCCAGCTACTACCCAGGTAAATCTTAACAATACCGGCTACCTTGCCTTTACAGACAACTCCGCAGGAGCAAATTCATGGTTATGGGATTTCGGAGATGGCGTACAAGATACACAGCAGAACCCGGCTCATATCTATAACTATCCCGGAGATTATGTGGTAGTCCTACAAGCCGGAAACGGACTATGCTCCGATATGGATACAACTACTATTCATGTTTTTGGAATCGCAAACATGGAAGATCAGTTTATGGAGTCAAAACTAAAAATATATCCCAATCCTACGGACGATGATTTGTTTTTGGACTATGACGGGAATATTCCAGAAGGTATCAGCCTGATGATTGTAGATATTATGGGAAAAATAATCTATGATATTCGCTTATTGGAGCCGCATGAGAACATTAGGCTGGGCGATCTTCCCGAAGGGGTTTATTTCTTGAAAATAAAAACCCCACAAGGAATTATCAATTCAAGGAGTATCCTGAAAACAAATTAATGTCTTATTCTGGCGTAAGATGATATTTCGTTTAATTCGTGCTAACCTTACTGCTAAACCTTTGTATCTCGGAGTGAGCCTTCTGTTGTTTACATTGGGAACGGCAATCGTAATTATATTACAGTTGTTCCGCTTTCAAATGGATACCGAAAGGCAAAAAAATATAGGGGAAATAGATATGGTAATCGGCGCAAAAGGTAGCCCTTTGCAGCTAATTTTGAGTACGGTATTTCATGCAGATGCGCCCGTAGGAAATATTCCTTATCATGAAGCAGAAAAGTGGATGCGGCACCCGATGGTAAAAACGGCAGTCCCCTTAGCTTTGGGGGATAGCTATCAATCATGGAGAATTGTAGGCACTACTCCGGGTTATATCGAGGGATATAAAGGAAATTTTCAGCAGGGATATTGGGATACAACCCCCATGACTGCCGTACTTGGGGCAGAAGTTGCGGCTAAAACCGGATTAGGCATTGGCAACGAGTTTCATGGCGCGCACGGAATATCCGGAGAAGCGGGAAATCATGATGCACGTTCTTACCGCATCAAAGGCATACTAAAACCTACAAGAACAATATTAGATAGGTTGATTTTGACGAGTATAGAAAGTGTAAAAGCGGTTCACCAAAACCACTCCCAGCCAGACACAGCCGATGAGATTACGGCAGTCCTCGTAAGCTTCAAAGGTCCTATGGGCGCACTAACCGTCCCGCGTATGGTACAACAATATTCTTCTATGCAGGCTGCCGTCCCTGCTAATGAATGGGCAAGGCTTCAATTACTTGTGGGAGATAGCTTCGCTCTTATTCATAAGGTGGCGACGCTCCTCTTTATTCTCGCCGGAGTAAGTGTTTTTGTTACCCTATATTATGCCATGGAAAATCGGCAATATGATATAGCCATCATGCGGGTAATGGGAGCAAGTCGAAGACAGATGTTTTTGATGGTAATAGGAGAAGGGCTTATCATCGGAATGATAGGGGCGGCATTGGGCGTAATTGCAGGTCATCTTGGTATGGAATATATTTCTGCACAACTACGTGAAACGTATCATTATCCTTTTACAGGCAAACTATGGCTAAATAGCGAAGCCCAACTGCTTGCATTGGTATTACTTACCGGTTTAGGAGCTGCACTCATT
>CAUJFT010000025.1 GCA_963169475.1 Bacteroidota bacterium
TAGTCAAAGATGTAAAGATGCGAACCTTTATTGCTAATGATGATGCCAGAAACGACTTAGTGTCAATGGTTTATGATACTACACCCGGAATATTAACTCCGAGAGTTGATAATTTGGTATGTCTGGATGATTCGATTGTAAGAGGAACAACCCTACACGAAAGTATTTTAAAAATGTTAGCAAGGTTAAATCCTAAAAAAATAGTCATTGTCTCCTCCGCTCCCCAAATCAGGTATCCTGATTGTTATGGAATAGATATGTCGCGAATCGATAAACTTGTTGCTTTTAAGGCCGCAATAGAACTATTAAAGGAAAATGGAATGCAGGCAATTATTAATAGTACCTACGAGCAGATAAAAGAGTTGAAGGCGAATAATCGGCTATCTGAACGAAATGTGGTACAAGATATTTATGCTCCTTTTTCAGAAGATATGATTTCCCAAAAAGTTGCCCATATACTCAAACCTATAGACTTTCTAATTCCTGTAGACATCGTATATCAACCCTTAGAAAATCTCAAAAAAGCGATTCCTAATCATCTTGGAGATTGGTATTTTTCGGGAAATTATCCTACGCCGGGCGGCGCAAAAACCGCAAATCTTTCTTTTTTGAATTTTTATGAAAAGAGAGACGTTCGGGCATATCAAACGCAGCTATTTTAGTTTGTAGTCAAACTTTTGGGTATTATTACAAGTTATAAGCAGAACATTGGTTATGTTCACCATCAATAAAAAGTAGTTATGTATCCTGAACAATTAGTAAACCCCATGCGTGCGGAGCTTGTAGATGCAGGCTTTCAAGAGCTAAGAGACAGAGAGGCTGTGGATAGTGTTCTTTCCCAAGACAAAGGAACAGTCTTAGTGGTAATTAATTCCGTATGTGGATGTGCTGCGGGTTCTGCACGTCCGGGTGTGGTTCAATCCCTCAATCACACGGCAGTACCCGAAAAACTTATTACCGTCTTTGCCGGAATGGACACTGATGCAGTAAAAAAAGTAAGGGAATATTTACTTCCTTATCCTCCATCTTCCCCCTCTATCGCTTTATTCAAAGACGGAAACCTTGTACACATGATTGAAAGACATCATATCGAAGGGCGGTCAGCTCAATTGCTTGCGGCGAACCTCAAAGCCGCTTTTGATGAGTATTGCAATTAATATCTTTCTATCTCTGGCGTGGTAATACGCTGGGGTTTCATCAAAAAAAAGGGGATTTGCACTTCTAAACGCAAATCCCCTTTTCATTTAATATATTATTTATTAAGTGTTCCCGTAACGCTTCCTATACCAAGAGAAGTTCCACCAGAAGTTGCGGAATAGTTTACGGAGCAGGTCATTACGTTATTCGTTATTACCCAATTGACCGAAGAGAAACTTAGGGTAATAACAGTTCCGGCACCGTCGTCGCAACTAGTATTGTTAAGGCTTGCTACCATATTATCATTGATAGTAGCCGTAATCGGCATAGAAATACCACTACAAGTGAATAAGTTATTGATTACCACTTGTTCAATATTCCCGCCAGGAGTAAAGTTGAGGGTTACATTACCAGAACCTGACATGGGTCCGCTAAAATTTAGTACTCCCGACCAATTTCCCAAAAACTTTGCTCTTTCTTCAATAGTACAAGAACCTGATGCGTCTTTTTCGTATCCTGCATTACAAGTACAATCCCCGTCATTACAAACACCATTTCCACAATCCACCTTGCTACAAGGATTACAGGCAGTAGTTCCTAAAAATAGTAGAATTGTCAATAAATATAAGAGATTCTTCATAAAAGGAATAGATTAAATAAATGTGAAAAATAAAATTACAGACATGAGAAAAACTCACTATGCAAAATTATAGAAAGATTATAGGATAACCTAATGTTTCTACATTTTATTTTTTGCGAATAATATAAAGAATAGAGCTGCATACTCTGACATCTGCACTAGATTGTTGGAAGGAACGCCAACCCTGATAAAATCCTGATAATAACCTATCTTTGCCATGAATATACTTTTCACTCAATAAGCTAACATAAAAAGCATCATAAGGCATAGAACGGAGCTTGTCTATGTAAAACCCATGTTTTTGCATGAGCGTATGCATGGATTCCGGGCAAAAATGATGAAGGTGGCGAGGCACATCATACCCTGCCCAAAAGCCTTGATAGTTTTCGGCATCTGGTGAACGAAAGTTGGGTACTGCTACAAAAAACACACCCTCTGTTTTTAGTATTTTATAAATCTGGCTTAAATACTCATCTAAGCGATGTACATGTTCCAACACATGCCACATTGAAACGGCATCAAAAGTGTTTTGGGGTAAAGAAAATAAGGCTTCTGGCGGCTGGGGAACAACTCCATGAAGATATTCTGCTAGTGCTCGGGCATCGGCATCGGGTTCAAGTCCGAAAGTTTCCCAGCCAGACTCTTTCATCTTACCAAGAAAAGCACCAATACCACACCCTATGTCTAAGATAGTCCCTTTACTTTTTTGTGTATCGCTACATATAATTACCTGTTTTTTTGCAAGGGCGCGCTTCCTTACAATATGGTATAACTGATTTATAAGCCCTTTTTGGGTGTTGGAATGAGAAATGTAAGTATCAGATTTGTAATATTTCCCGATATTTTTTTCGGAGGGAGGATTGAGAGTAAACCGGTGCTGACAATTTCCACACTCTGCAATTTGGTATTCCTCTCCGGAAACAGTATAGTCTTTGCAAGAAAAAGGGAGGAGCTTAATATGATTGCTTTCATTGCAGATAGGACACGGTATAGTAGTTATCTGTTTTGTCATGGTACACTTATTATTTAACCCAGAAATCAAGTAGTTTTTCTCCTTCTAAAAAACCCTGAATACGGTCATTCTTATTTATCTTTCCTACACCAGCAGGAGTACCTGTAAAGATAAAGTCACCTTTTTTGAGGGTAATGAAGCGAGAAATAAAAGAAATCAAATAATTAACAGAATAAATCATCATGGCAGAATTTCCCACTTGTCGGGTTTCTTCATTGATTCTACACTCAAAATGGATATTCTGCAAATCGGGAAATCTGTCTAAAGAGAGGAAATTAGATACCGGTGCCGAATGATTGAAGCACTTGGCAAGTGTCCAAGGAAGCCCTTTTTCTTTGGCTTCGTTCTGTAAATCGCGCGCCGTAAAATCTATCCCAAGCCCGACTCCGTCTATATAAGTAGAAGCAAATTTTTCTTGAATAAACTTCCCTTCCCTTGAAACCTTGAAGACCAACTCACATTCATAATGAATATCCTCGCTGAAATCAGGATGATAAAATGGCTGATTGTCTTTAAGCAATGCCGTATCTGGTTT
>CAUJFT010000026.1 GCA_963169475.1 Bacteroidota bacterium
CTTTGCAAATTCGAGCCGCTTTGGTGGCTATCAGGGTTTGAAAGTTGAGGATATTAAGCAAGGCAGTTTCTAATAATTGACATTCGATTAGGTTTCCCTGAATTCGGAGTAGAGGCTCATGCGGAAAAATCAAAGTACCCTCTGGAACAGCATAAACATCGCAATCAAATCTCATGTCTTTCAGATAATTTAAAAAATCCTCCTCAAATAAGGGAGTACCTTCATTTCCCGTTAAACCGGCAAGGTATTCTAAATCAGAATCCTCAAACCGAAAGCGATCCAAGAACTCAATGACGGTTTCGAGTCCGGCAGCAATAGAAAAAGCTCCCTTAAATGGATTTTTTCTAAAAAAAAGATGGAAAACGGCTTCATCAGAGGCCATTCCCGATTTCCAATAGCCATAAGCCATCGTTATTTGGTACAAGTCTGTGAGTAAACTAAAAGAAGATAGTGAATATTGCATGGTTTTTATATTCGGGTTGGAATGGGTTATCGCATTTGTTTTGATGATGGGGAAATTTACAAATAGTTCTGCTAAGTATGATTGGGTAAAAACTAAAAACATAATTATTAAATAATATGTTGATTATTAGCTATTTAATATTATCGTTCGTTATTTGTTTTTTACTATTCAGTACTTACGAAACTAATTTATGCGCTTCCATTTGTGAGGATACAGCGTAAAAGTTGATATAAGAATGCTTGCCAATGCAGGCTAGGATTCATGGTTTTATACTTATCTCATTTTCCCTATAATTTTCTGAAAGTCCTCATCTTCTGCCAACCAGTTATAGTCTGGGTCTATGGCAGCTCTCTCTCCAAAGGAGTTATCCAATTCAATACACTTATTGAGTAGATTTAGGGCCTCCTCTTTACGAAACTCTAAGCTATACAAGCAAGACCAGTTGTAGTAAGCTCTGGCATTTTCTGTATCTATTTCAACTGCTTGTTTAAAATAAAGATGGGCGGTGTCGTATTCTTTTTTGTATAAATAAGTAAGCCCGAGATAATGAAACGAATCAGAGTGATTCGGCTTTTTTGCAATCGCCTGAAGAAAATAAGAAACAGCTTCCTCATAGCGTTGGTTCTTCATATAGAAATGTGCGATCTTGTATAGTGTCATTCCATCTTCGGGACTAAGTAATAAAGCCTTATCATAATTTTCTTTTGCTAATTCAAAATTTTTCAGGTGCTGATAGAGGTCGCCGAGTTTTAACCAACTTTGCACGTCTTCCGGTTTTATTTCGGTAATTTTTGTGATATATTCTATTGCGGACTCTGTGTCGCCAAGTGAGAGATAAGCAACCCCAAGTTGTAGTAAGGCATTGGTTTCTTCGGGCATTAGCGTATAGGTTTTTTCGAGAAAAGGAATTGCCTTACGATGTTGCTCTAAACCTATATAAGCAACTCCGATATTGTAGAGTATTCTTGGTTCATTGGGTTGGTAGGTCAGCGCACGCAGCCAACAAGAGATGGCTTTTTGTGGTTGCCTTACCACTACGAACGAGATAGCTAAGGAACTCCATGCCTTTATGTTATCTTCTTGTAGCATAAGGGAATGAGTAACACACTTAATCGCTTTGTAAGGTTCTCCCATTTCAAAGAGAGATTCGCCTAATTGTTGCCACTGTTGTGGATTATCCGAGACAAATCCTATATCTATTTCTACTGCATTTTCTGGTCTTTCGGGTAGCGTTTCTTCTATAACTTCCCAAATAGTGAGACTTTTAGACTCTATGTATTCATAGAGCCGGTCTATCCATTTGTGGGTTTCCTCTTTGGGTGCTTCTTCTTGGAGATTTTGAAAATCTTCTACGATTGTTTGGAGAGGTTCTTCATCAGGAAAAAAAATTAATAACGTAGAAAGTAAGACGGGGTATTCGCCTTGATTTAATAAATCCAAGAGATTTTTCTTTACCATATAATCACTATCTTTGGTATAAAAACGAAAGATTTACAAAAGAAGTTTTGTTAATGCTAAGATTTAAATTATGGTAGATAGCATAAAGAGCAGTAAGAACGGTTAAAAAGTAATTATATCCTTTCAAGCAGAAATATAATCACACTAAGACTTCCATAAAATTAACCGCCGATAAACACTGATGAAGTCCGATTACCGGCGGTTAAGGAAAACGCATAAAGAGAAATATGATGCGCTTACGGGAAATTTATTCTATCACAATCTTTTCATTTCGGCTACCAGAAGGAGTGTCTATAGTAAAGAGATATACTCCTTTGGCAAGTCCTTCTATATGGATTTCTTCCTGAACCTCTCCGTAAATACCGGAAAGATGTTTTTGGTAAATTTCTCTCCCTAGCAAATCTTTGACGGAGAAAGTAACCTCTTGGCTGTTGGGAGAGAACATCGTTACGGTAAATATTCCGGAGGAAGGATTAGGGAATACGTGAATATCTGTCAGGGTAAACCCATCAGAGACGGAGGTTGGAATAAATATACCTATATTTACGGAGGTAGAGCATTGTGGAATGGATTGATAAATTACATTCAGTTGGTAGTTTCCATAAGAAGATACCGTAAGCGGATTAGTGGTACCGATGACTCCGCCCGTTATCAAGTTTTTCCACTGATAATAGTAAGGAACTCCGGCAGGTGTAACATTGGCCGTATAGGTAATGCTTGTTCCGTTATTCTGATTGGTTACGTTTACGACCGGTTTGGGATTAAAGTTAAGCACAAACGGGTCAGAAAGTTGGTAGCAAAGGTCATTGTTAATCGCTTGAACGGTATAGACTCCGCTTACGGTAGCATCATAAATGGGTCCAATAGCATTAGGGATTGTATCTCCGTCCAAAAACCACTGAAAATTGGATTGGGTATTGGCAAAAAGAGAAACTACATCTCCTACGCATATTTTAGCGGTATCTATGTTGGTAATGATTCCGGGTTTTGGAGGCAATGGACTAACATGAATCGTATCTTGGCAGGTTAGACTCCCAATTGGGTGAACGACTGTATAAGTAATCGAAAGACCTTGGTTGGTAACCGTAAATGTACCTGCCCCTGTAATCATAAAAGAAACCGTTGCGTCATCTCCGTCATTGGCGCAGCCGTCGTCAGCAGAGGAGGGAATGTCATTTTGGTCATCGTCCCAGACTTCAAAATTATAAGTAGAACCCATCGTAACCGGTACACCCGAAATATTAGTATTCACTACGGGTGGGATTGTAGCATCTGATATAGGGGCAGAAGCCGGAATAATGGTATTTCCGATACCGTCCTTTAATATCCAATAGACATCAGGCGCGCCTGTTCCGAATACAGTTTCTGTGCAATCCACCGTATTAATCGTGATGTTATCAATAAAGTAGCCCAATGTGTCAATGGTCATATCCAATTTGGGCATATAAGTGCCGTTATTAAAGGTTTGGGAAGAGGGGAACTGTTGAGTTGAGGTTTGACCGTTTCCGAATGTCCATGAATAAGTGAATCCAGGCTGACCGTTACTTTGGAGGTTGGCAGAAGGCTGAAATACAAATTGTGCTGGTTCGCATACCTGAGACTGGGTATAAGAATAGCACGCGCCTTGGAATACACAAGGCGTTACAATCAAGTCTCTTACAAAGGTAGTAATCTGCGGTTGAGAGGTAATGTCCACTATTGCGATTACCCGAATTACTAATTTAAAAGTATCTGGTACATTTAATTGTACGGGCGTTCCCCAGATTCTGACACACCCAAGCGTATCGGGATTAGGGTTATTAGGGTTTACATCATAAAAATTAGAGGGGTATTTGTTGGACTGCCATTGCATTCCTCCCGGAGGGAATCCGGTGATTGTATCTATCTCAAAAGAGAGAAAATTAACTGTCCCTACGGGAGAGATTACGGTATCTCTTGGTAGCTTAAAGGTTACATCTACATCATAAAACTGACAACCAATTGCAATAGGTAATGAGTCCGGATAAAGTCCGGGCGCATTTCCGGCGAAGGCTACGTCGGGTATGCAGGCGGGTGCTTGTGCGTTTAAAGCAGTACAATTCAGAAGTAGCCCTAATCCAAGTAGAAGATAAATAAAATATAGACTTCTTTTCATTTTGCTAAAAAATAAATTGTTGATATTAAATGACTTATTTAAGTATAATAGGGAATTGTTCTTCTTTGAAAAACCAAAAAAACAATACACTACGAAAATACACTTTTTTATTACTTTATGTATAATTTTTAAATTACCGATTGGCACGCCCCGTAAATTTATATCCCACCCCCTTTACGGTGTGGATAAAATCTTCTCCTATTTTTTCCCTTAATCTCCGGATGTGTACATCTACTGTCCTATCCACTACATTTACCTCTCCCCAAACGGTATCAAGAATCTCATCTCTCCTAAATATTCGATTAGGGTTAGACGCAATCATATATAATAACTCAAATTCCTTTTTGGGTAAGTGGATAAAGTTCTCCCCTTTTTTTACAAGATATTCTTCTCCCAAAATCTCCAAATCTTCAAAGGAGAGTTTCTTTTTATCTTTGGCTAAATCTGTAATATTACCTCTTCTAAGCAATGCTTGAACCCTGCTAAGAATGATTCGGGGTTTAATCGGTTTAGTGATATAATCATCAGCCCCTACATCAAAGCCAGCTAACTCCGAGTACTCTTCTATTCGGGCAGTCAGAAAGACGATAAAAGTATTTTTAAATAGCGGATTAGAACGAAGTCGCCTACAGGTTTCTACTCCGTCCATTTTAGGCATCATAATATCCAAGATGATAATATCGGGGCAAAAATCAAATGCTATTTTTATACATTCCTCTCCGTTAGAAGCCGTTCGTACCGAGAACCCCTCTTTGGTAAAATTATAAGTCAGCAGTTCAAGAATATCATTATTGTCATCTGCTATTAAAATCTTGGCATTATTCATTGTCATTCTTTTATATAAGTAACCGGAACTCTTACAATTACCATTTACTTGTTTTGAGGTGGGGCTACGCTTATAAGTTCTTTTATTTTAGGTTCAAGTTCCGATTCTAATAATTTTTTGCTTGCAATTTTACCCTCTTTGTCAATAAGCAGCAGGTAAGGGATTTCTTTTATTTCATAAGTTTGTACTACGGGACTTTGCCAATATAGATAATCCGTTACATGAATCCAATCCATTTTATTAGTCTTTATAGTATTGAGTAATGCTTCTTCGTTGTTTTCTATGGCAACACTCATGATTTCTAATCCGGCATAGTGATATTTTCTATATAGTGTCAATAATGTTTTTAGCTGTCCCCGGCTGGCAGGACTTGTACTTTTCCAGAAATGTAGCAATACCACTTTCCCCTTAAGGTTACGTAGGGATTGAGGTTTCCCATTTATATCTGTTATGGCAATTTCTGGAGGCTCTACCCCTATTTCAAACCTCTTTTTTTTCTTCTCTATGGCCGCTACGGCTTGTAAGCGGTCGTCAATCTGTGCAAGTACCTCTTTTTCATCGGGATATTGCTTCTGATACAGTAGGGCGTATTTATTATACATTCCTGATTCTTCTTCTTCAAGCCCCTTCATAATCCCAGAAAGTACTAAACGATACGCTCTCTTTTTGTGAGGAATCCGAGTAAGTAGTTTATCCAGAAAAAGGAAAACCGAATCTTTTTGCATCATTTTTTCTGGTGCCCGAAGCAAAGTGCGAGTGTAGGTTACTGAATTTTCCCAAAGCGGAAATAGATAATCTATGTTTTCTTCTTCAAAATCAATATCATCAAAATATTTATTCGCAAAAAAATGAAGCATATTTGGATATTTTTTGGGATTATCCATCAAATCAAATACAGGATAAAGCCCCATTCTGGCAATTGTTGCAAAGTATGTATCCGATTTTTGCAAAGAATCTATAAAGCGGATTTCTTTTTTTCTATATTCAAGCATTCCAAGATGTAGCTCTTCTTTTTGTCTTTTGGTTGCCTTCCCTGCTCCGTAAAAATATGCCTGGCGTTTTTGCAAGGAATCTGCTATTTTGTTTTTTTCCGCTATATGAATGAGTAGGTCTTGGTAGTTTTCGTTTTGAGGGGAATTAGACAGTCGAATACTCTTTGCCCAATTTGTACCGTCAGCGTCTACCTTTATTTCTTCCTCTCCTCCTAAAATCAGGGGGGCAAGGTTGTTAATAGAAGTACCGATAAGGTAAAAACCCCGCTGCGGCACTTTTCCCTTGAATTTAAAGGTTGCATTATTTCCGGACTTTATCAATGCGATTGCACTAATCTGACGAATCGAGAGTCCGTCCGTTTGATATAACTTAACAGTATCGGACAGGCACTGCACAAGGTCTCCTTGAATCCCAAACGAAGACTTGCCCTCTTCAATGACAGAGACTTCATTACACCCCACAAATAGAAAGGGGATTAATAGTAGTAAATGAAAACAACGAGAGTTTAACAATTGAATCCGATTCAATACTTTTTAGTTTTTATGGGTGCAAAGATACAGAAAATTTAATCTGAGATATAGATAAATTAATTTTTGGAACGGGAGTATCCCCTAAATCGGACATATTAGCTTTTTTTCGTGTCCTAAAGCCCTCCATTATAAAAATTAGTCTTATCATTGTATTGGGTAAATGAGTATAATAATTACTTGTACGTGTTATCTAAGTAGTATGAAGTAAATAATGCTCATTTTGAAAATCATAAATAATTGATATAAAAAGTAATAACAAAAAAATTTAATTACTGCTTAAAATATTGTTTCCTATGAAATTAAGATTATTAGTACAATTTCTTACGATAGGCTGTCTTTTATTGGGGATAAACGCTTTTGCCCAATCTAAAAAATCTCAAAGAGAGGTGCTTAAAGTCCTTTCTGCTCATGAAAAAGAATGGAAAGAAGGCAGCATTGAAGCCTTTATGGAAGGATATTGGCATTCTGATTCGCTTACCTTTGTCGGGAAGAGTGGCGTAAAAAAAGGTTGGACTACAACTTATGAAGGGTATAAAAAAGGGTATCCAGATAAAGCCACAATGGGGAAACTAACCTTTGATATTCTAAAAATAGAGACACTTGGTTCTAAGTCGGTATTCGTGATTGGAAAATGGCGGTTGGTACGTACTGCTGGTGATGTAGGAGGCTGTTTTAGCCTTGTTTTTCGTAGAATCAAGGGAGAATGGTACATTATTTCAGACCATACGAGCTAATCACTTCAATACTTTAAGGATTTTATACACAAGCGAAGGTCCCTGATACACGAAACCGGTATAAAGCTGAATAAGGCTTGCGCCGGCATTAAGTTTTTCTTCTGCGTCCTCCGGTGTCATAATTCCGCCGACTCCTATAATGGGGAAAGTTCCCTTACTTTTGTAATGTAAGTATCTTATTACATCTGTGGACTTTTGTTTAAGGGGGCTGCCGCTTAGCCCTCCCGCACCTATTTTCTCTAAGGTGTGTACATCTGTTCTAAGTCCTGTTCTTTCTATGGTAGTATTGGTAGCAATTATGCCTTGAATCCCTGACGTTTTTACTACCTCAATAATATCATCTAATTGAGATTCTGTTAAATCAGGAGCTTTTTTTAGAAAAATGGGTTTAGGTTTGGCGAAATGATTGTTTTTATCAGTTAGTTGTTTTAATAATTTTGTAAGGGGTTCTTTCTCTTGAAGTTCTCTTAGTCCGGGTGTATTAGGAGAGCTAACATTTACCACAAAATAATCTACATAATGAAACAATTTTTCAAAACAAATGAGATAATCATGAGCCGCTTTTTCGTTAGGGGTATCCTTATTTTTTCCAATATTTGCCCCAAGTATCACGCCTCTTCTCTCCATTTTTTTGAGCCGTTCTACTGCTGCCTCTACTCCTTCGTTATTAAATCCCATTCGATTAATAATACCCTCGTCTTTGGGGAGGCGAAACAGCCTTTTTCGGGGATTGCCCGGCTGTGGTCTGGGCGTGATAGTTCCTATTTCTATAAAACCAAAACCCATATTTTTCCATTCTACTCCAATTTTTGCATCCTTATCAAACCCGGCAGCCAATCCTACGGGATTAGGAAACGTAATACCACAAACCACTCTTTCTAACTTTGGGGATTGCACCACATATTTGTTTTGTAAAAGTGTCCTGATTCCTTGAAATTTTAGAAGAAAAGAAAGAATACTGAATGTCAAGAGGTGGATACTTTCTACATCCCAGAGAAATAAAAACGGGCGAATTAATCTGCGATACATAAAATATAACTAAAATTTCGGCAAAAATGAATAAGTTTCGCCGTTTTTCCAAACTACAAAAAAAGAATTGCCCTCTTTATTTCTTAAAAAAGCATTTCTTCCGCCGATTTTTCCCAAAGAAAAACTAATTTTACCTCCGATATTATTCTACTATAAGTCTCATGAGTACGATTGGAACCCCATATACTATACACGAAATAGCCGATGCCGTTTCTGCTAAAGATTTGTTTCAGGGGCATACAGAGCAGCCCCCGTTACTTTTTCTTTCTTTTGATACCCGTTATATTCAGAACGGAGAGCAAACCCTATTTATCGCGTTGCGTACCCCTAATCGTGATGGGCATGACTTTATTCGGGAAGCCTTCGAAAAAGGCGTAAAAAATTTTATGGTGGATAAAAAAAACAATCTGATAGCGGGGATTAATTATGTGCTGGTAGAAGATACGCTTGACGCACTTCAGCTATGGGCAGGCTTTCATCGCAATCGGTTTCGGTATCCAGTAATTGGAATTACCGGCAGCAATGGCAAAACTACCGTAAAGGAATGGCTAACTACGCTTATAGAATCAGCTTTTCAGGTCATAAAAAGCCCAATGAGTTACAATAGTCAATTAGGAGTGCCTATTTCTCTGCTTCAAATGAACCCGGAGGCAGAGGTCGCTATCATTGAGGCGGGTATCTCTCAAAAAGGCGAGATGGAAAGGCTTCAACGTATCATTCAACCCACCTTCGGAATACTCACACATATAGGAACAGCTCACGCTGACGGGTTTGCTTCTTTTGAAGAAAAAATAAGCGAAAAACTTATTCTTTTCAGAAATGTTACCCATTGGGTTTATTCAGGGGAGCAAGCGGATGTCAATCAAATGATAAAAAAGTCCAATCTTCCCCCCGTCCTTACCTTTAAAGCATATATCGAAAAAAACGGGAGATTTCCCCTTGATACATTAGACCTTGCTCCTTTTTCTCACACCCAAGCAGATAGAGAAAATGCTGCATTGTGCATTTTGATGAGTAGGTTATTGGGTATAAACATTGAAGTGTTAAAGGAAAGACTACCACTTTTGTACCCCATTCAAATGCGAACAGAAATGATTACGGACAATCCGGAAATTACCGTTATCAACGATAGCTATAATTCAGACCCAGATTCTGTTATTAACGCAATGGAGGTTCTCAAAAATACACTTGCGCACCCGCATAAAAGGCTCATTCTTACAGATATGCTCAATCAAGGGAAGTTATCTGTTCAGCAGCATACCCGGATTCTTACTATCGCCGAAACGCTTTTCGGGAAAGAGAATGTTTATACAATTGGAGACACTTTCTCCCAAATCCGGCAAGAATCGCAGGAGGTAGTGAAAAAAGCCTTTCAAAATATGGAGCAGTTTATGGAAATGTTCCGATATGAAGCCTTTAAAAATAGTACTGTTTTGCTAAAAGGCGCAAGGCAATTTGGACTTGAAAAACTGATTCCGTTACTAAATCATAAACCTAACGCCTCCGTTTTCAAAGTTAATTTAAATGCTTTAATACACAATGTCCGTTTTTTCCGTTCACAGATACCGAAGCATACCCACTTGATGTGTATGGTTAAGGCTTTTTCTTACGGGAGTGGTACGTGGGAGATTGCAGAAGTATTAGAAAAAGAAGGGGTGGATTATCTCGGTGTCGCTTATGTTTCGGAAGGAATAGAACTGAAAAGTAAAGGGATAAAATTACCAATTATGGTGATGAACCCTGATACCGAGAGTATTGAAGCACTTATATATTTTGGATTAGAACCGGAAATCTATCAATTTGGGCTTTTGGATAGATATATAAGAGCTGCCCGTTTAGCAGGACTTAACCGGTTTCCCATTCATTTGAAATTTGATACCGGAATGGGGCGATTAGGCTTTTCAGAAAAAGACCTCCCTCAAATTGTCGATTATCTTATCCGGTTTCCTGACTTACAAGTAGTTTCAATTATGACCCACCTTGCCGCCGCAGATGAGCCTGAAGCAAGAGATTTTACCCTCCATCAACTCCGAATATTTACGGGTATTTGTGAGAAATTTACCGCCTTGACGGGTATTAGCCCTTTGCGACACGCCCTCAACTCCGCCGGAATCCTTAACTATCCCGAATATGCCTTAGAAATGGTACGCTTAGGCATTGGGCTTTATGGAATCAATCCTGTAAATACTCCGCAGGTACTCCAAGAAATTGGGACGCTTGTTACCGTTATTTCCCAAATTCATGAATATCCAGCAGGCACTAGCATTGGTTATGGGCGCGCTCAATTTACCAATAGAAATTCCCGCATTGCTACCATTCCTATCGGATATGCAGATGGAATATTTCGTAGCCTAAGTAATGGAAAATTGAGTATGTACGTTCGTGAAAAGCTGGCTCCAATATTTGGAAGAATCTGCATGGATATGATGATGTTAGACGTAACGGACATTCCCGATACCAAGGAGGGAGATGAAGTATTAATTTTTGGGTACAGTGGAAATATATTTCGCTCTGTTGCAGACTTGGCAGCCGCGGCTGGTACAATTCCTTATGAAATACTCACTAGCATTAGTCCGAGAGTAAGAAGGGTTTATGTGCGGGAATGATTCCGTTTACTTCATTATATCGCGTTTAAGTTTCTATGTTTTATGTACAAGCCAATCAGGCAAAAGCCGCATAATTTGTCCGATTAGCCACCACCTTGGGGTAATATAGGCGATACTTTTTTTGTTTTCAATGGCTTTTCGAATATAATAGGCGGCAGTTTCCGGTTTAGATATCCAGAACATTTTTTTTGGGTCATTGACAGAAGTCATGTCGGTTTCTACAAACCCGGGGCGAATATCGGTAACATCAACCGGCAGTTTTTTATAGGCAAAAAAATGACGGATTCCCTGAAGATAAGCAGAAAGAAAAGACTTAGTAGCAGAATAAACCACGGAGGTTCTGAATGCCCGGTGCATAGCTACCGAAGATATTCCAACAAGATGCCCTTGTTTTTTATCCTTAAAATAATGAACTCCAAAATCGCCTAACGAAATATTTCCTAAGGTATTAACTTCAATCATTGTTTTATTTTCTTCCCAAGTAGTGCCGGTTAGTCCAACCGCTGCATTCAATATTAGAATATCCATTCCGCCCATTTTTTCCACCAACGCCGCCAATTGTGTTCGAGCGGCTTCTGTATCCGCTACATCCATTTGCTGTACCCATGTACGGGTTGCTATTTCTTTTTGTAAAGATTCGAGCAAGCCAATTCTTCTTGCCGTAAGCCCCAGTTCATACCCATTTTTACCCAACTCTATGGCGAGTGCCTTACCAATTCCCGCACTTGCTCCTATAATAATTGCTTTTTTGTGCATAATTTGAATAATTAGTTATATGAGGTGAAAATATCTCCCTAAATAGGTTTCTAAAGTAGTACAAAGTAAATAATACTTGCTTTGGAAAATATAAATGATTGATAATAAAAATATTAAAAGCCCCTTACTCATAACTCCTCATTACTTATAATCTCCTTGAAGATTTTTCCCCTATTAAAATGCTATTAATCTTTAGAAAGAAAATAAACCGAGGAATAAAGAGGCAATTTAGTAACACAAAGGTAAGAAAATAGCAAGAAAATAATTTCTCCAAAATTTACATTAAAGAAATACTTGACATTTTGGGTAAGTAGCATGAAGTAAATGAAAGATATAAGTTGTTGATAATTCAAAAAATAAATACTTATAACTAAAACATTAATCACTAATAACTAACTACGTAGCATAACCTTTTCTATCAGATGCAGCGAAAACATGAACCTACTCGTCTTTAAAGATATGGTGCAAAAATAAAATAAATATAGTGTAAAAAGCCATAGATTACATTCAGGGTTAGAAAAAAGCCCCGCCGTGAAGGTGGGGCTTTTCGTTTTGAAGGAGTATGGAGTAAATAATACTTGTTTTGAGAATCATAAAGAATTGATAATAATAAAGTACAAATTAGACCACTAATGCAGAAAAGATGGTAGGCTACCCGATATTTTATGAACATAAAATTAAATATCCCTATTTATTTTCACGGGCAAGGCTAAGATGAGTGAGTAAAAAACTAAGAGAGTAATTGTCATTTAAACAATTGACTACTAATCATTTAATCTTATTACTTGTTAGTCATTTTTAACTATTTACTACTTAGAGCCTAAGCCCGTAGAGGCGATATTATTGCTTATGAACTACTTATTAAAAAAGAACGACAGCTATTACTGCTGCCGTTCTTTTTTGTTATTTAATGAAGGAGAAACTAACGTAATACGGTTACATTACCGTTATATACCTTGGCTCCGATTTTTAATGTATAATAATATACACCAGGGAGAACAGGTTTCCCTTTTTGAGTACCGTCCCATACATTTGCAGGAGAATTGGATAAGAACACATCATTTCCCCATCTATCATATACCCTTAGGCTAAATTTATCAGTGCCTTGATAGCTCACAACCCATGTATCAAAGAAGCCATCACCATTAGGAGTGAAAATATTCGGCGCAAAGATACCGGGTTCTAATACATGGTAAGTTGCTACGGCAGTACTAGAACAGCCTAATTCATTAGTTACTGTTAAGGATACACCATAATCACCCGGAGTAGGAAAGTTATGCTTAGGGTGCTGCTCACTAGAAGTTTGCCCATCACCAAAGTCCCATAACCATGTAATTGGGTTTACCGAAATATCCGTGAAAGTAACCGCCGCATCAGGCAACAATAAGGTATCTGTATTGGCAGGATTAGAGGTAAATGCAGCGAAAGAGGTATCGCTTACAATAATCGGCCCTATGGTAGTTGAGCGGTTACAGCCTCCTTGGCCAATTGCCGTATAGGAAACCGTAAAGGAGCCGGGCTGTGTATAGGTATGATTCGTAATCGCTTCATTCACTACGGCAGAACCGTCTCCAAAATCCCAGATGTAAGCAATATCGTCTATTGAATTTTCTATGAAATTAACCGTTAGAGGCAGACAACCCGCTAAATTGGAATGAAATACATCAGCGGTAGGAGTAGGATTTACCGTTACAGTAACTTTCGCCGAATCGCTACAAAGACCCTCATTAACCGTAAGCATATAGGTCGTAGTAACAAGAGGAGTAGAGATTGGATTCACAATACTAGAATCGCTTAGGTAGATAGAAGGTGTCCATGTATAAGTAGCGGCACCATTTCCTCCAGCACCGTTAAGGGTAACGGATGTTCCTGCACAGATAGCTACATCGCCTCCTGCGCTTGGGTTAAGAGAAGGATTAACGACTACGGTAATATGGTCAGAAGTAGGACACTCTCCCGCTACTGAGGTCGTAAGGGTATAAGTAGTGGTCTGTTTTGGATATACCCAAGGAGAAGTTGCAGCGGTACTGCTAATCTCACTATCCGGAGTCCACTGATAAATTACAGGGCTACCAATGAGCGTTCCGACAAAGGAATGTGTTCCAAAAAGAATCATAGAAT
>CAUJFT010000027.1 GCA_963169475.1 Bacteroidota bacterium
CTTTTTAGAGCCAAAAACTAACAAATTATCAATCTTCAACAGTCGTTTTTACTTTTTTAGACCGCCTCTTTCAGATTCTGTAAATTTACTTCTTTCCGGAGTTACCTTTGGTTGTGCCGGTATTTCCGGTCGTTGTTCTCGCGCCTCCTTTTCCGCCGGTATTGCCGGAGTTCCCGCTGCTTCTCATTCTGTCCGCATACCCAAATACATCTTTTAATAGCTGAGTAGTACGGAAAATAGGGTTTTGACGTATCTTAGATTCTTCTTCTGCTACTTTTTTGAATAATCCGTCCATTGCTTTGTTGGTTGCGTAACGCACAATATCAGTCTCTACTTTCCTATTTACCAATGGAATAGTATTATAAGTAGTCGTTACTTTTGTCCAAGCTGTGGCTGCCCCTGCCTTGTCAAGAGAAGATTTAATTTTAGGCGAAAAGGCATTATAAAGTGCATCTGAAGTTTTGGCTTTAAAATAATTAGTAGCGGCGTTAGGATCATCTCCAAGCAGGATATTCTTTACATCTTGAAAGGACATAGTGGTGAGTGCATTAGCAAAAATAGGCAAGGCTTCTTTTACGGCATCTTCCGCCCCTCGATTCATTTTCACTTCAAATTCATCAACCAAGCTCCCTAAGCCTATTTGGCGCAGTTTATCCGCCGCAAACTTTGCCTCCGGCGGAAACAGAATTTTTACTGCCATATCTCCAAGAAAACCATCTTGCACCCCTAATTTATTGACTGCAAAGCCTAAGCCTTTATTCAAAGCCTCTTTGAGGGCTTCGCTAATTTTATTCGGCGAAGGGTCATTACTTTGGTTCATACCGCCTGCTACTGCCTGCATTAAAGTGGTACACCCTACTACTGTACCGGCAGATAGGCTTAAAGAAAGCATTAGTATTAATCGAATCCTTTTCATTCTTTTAAAAATATTAAAATGTTTAACGATAAAAAAATATAGAATTAGGAAAATCTCCCGTTTGAAACGTACCTACAATTGTATGAAAGGGATTCAGAATGTACCCTTTTCTACTATAAGAAAACCCCACATACAGCATGGCTTTTTCTTCATCATATGACAAACAATATAGATAATCCCCCGACTTTTTCTCCCTGAAATATGTTTCAGGCAGGAAGTCTCTATGGGTTTCTAATGTGGTCAGATTCATTCTCATAATAGTAGTCATTTCTAACGGGCTACTACCAGCATCTCGAATTACATAAAGATAGTTTCCAGCCTTTGTCATACGATAAATACTACCCGATAAAAATACGGAATGAAGCACTTGAAAGTTTTGACGATTGATTAATAAAAGAACACTATTTGAATCTGAATTGGCACTATAATCCCCCCTACAGTTTACAATCAGGGTATCTCCGTGCAAAAGCACTTGGCCCGGGTTATTTATAGGTAGTGTAACATATTGCTCTACTGCTCGCTTGTCGGTGTTGATTATGGCAAGTTTTCGGTTTTTTTCTCCAACTCCTGCATAATTTCCGCAAGCAACTACCGCTTTGTCTTGGTAGAGAGCGATTCCGTAAGGATATTTTTCTACGGGAATTTCAGCAATCGTTTCCATAGAGCCACCCGAAATCTCAAATACTTTTCCGGACTTTAATCCGGGATTTAGTGCGGTAAGGTAAATATGCCCGGCCGAAGAACGAGCAACTGCTTGAAGAGCAAAACCCAACGGAGCTTTCCATTCTCCTGTTTTTTTCATAGAAGGAAGCGATAAGCGATGTAATAATCCCGACCCACTCATCAAAATATATAGTGTATCTTCATGCAGAATATAACCGTTTCCGGTGTCTCCTAGCGGATTGGCATTTACCGGCTCAAATATATCTTCACAAGTAGATTCATTTTCATTCCAAAAGGAAAGGCTTGAATTATTTTGCCCCCACACCCCTTCATTTAACACAAATACTCCATAATAGCTATCCCGTTTGCAATCTGACTCTGAGGGAAATATCGGCTTTTGAACACATGCCTGAAATAAAATAAGAATACCCACTATGAAAAAAAAAATTTTAACATATACCACGGTTTTCATGCAAAATTATAGTAATTTTGGCATAAAACAAAAAAGAGACACATTGTCACAATGTACCTCTCTCGCTTAGGGTTTTTTCTTAAAGTTTCAAAAGAATATTTAACTACCAATCACGCCTATTTCTTAGCAATATGTGTTCCATTTGTAAAAACATCCCAATTAGGCTTAGAAAGTGAATGATATTTATGCTATTATATCCATAAAAGAACCATTTCTTATATTTATCGTAAAACGAAATCGTTTTTTCGTGGTTTGTAATAAAGTATTTTGAAGGAAATTTAATCTTTCCATTTGAGTCTAATAAAGTAAAATCCCAATATTAGCATATTGATTTGCTTCAAAAATAGTGTTAAAATTATTTAATCTATAATTCATTAATTATCAACACAAAACATATCAAATAATTACTAAAAAGGGCTAAATCTAAACAGATTGGAACTTTAAGTGTTACTTAGGTTTATGAGCTATAATTGTAGAATAAGCCATCGTTTTTTCACAAAATAGTCCCTAAATTATCAAAAAAAATACATCATAAAGAGTATTGTACAAATTTAATCATAACTGTATAGTTAAAAATACAAATCTTTTTTAAAAATGACGCATCAAAATTTGACACCGATAAGAATCGTAGAAGAGCTAGACAAGTATATCATCGGTCAGTATGAAGCCAAGAAAGCAGTTGCTATTGCATTAAGAAATCGGTGGAGGCGAATGAATGCCCAAGATGAGTTCAAAAAGGAGATAATCCCGAATAATATTTTGATGATAGGCGCTACTGGTGTAGGGAAAACGGAAATAGCCCGAAGACTTGCGCAACTTGCACAAGCTCCTTTTATCAAGGTGGAAGCCTCAAAGTTTACGGAGGTAGGGTATGTGGGGAGAGACGTGGAAAGTATGGTGAGAGATTTAGTAGAGCAAGCGGTAAACCTCGTCAAAACAGAACAAAAAGAGGCGGTCAAAGTCAAGGCAATTGAGATAGCAAATGAAATGATTTTGGATATCCTAATTCCCCCGCTTTCCGTATCGGATACACACACCCTTTCAGAAAAACCCTCTGACTCGGAACTGAACGAAAGGACAAGAGAAAAATTCCGGGAAAAGTTAAAAAACAAAGAATTAGAAGACAGAAAGATACAAGTAGAGGTGGTTGTTCCTTCCAGCCAAGTCCAAGTAGTGAGTCCTATGGGAATGGAGGGTTTTGACGGCTTACAAGATATGATTTCGGGTATGATTCCGAAAAAGAAGAAGCAACGCAAAATGACCGTAGCAGAGGCAAGGGAGTATCTTAGCGAAGAGGAAGCCCAAAAATTGATAGATATGGATAATGTAACCCGCGAAGCCATTGAAAGAGCTGCCAATACAGGCATTATTTTTATTGATGAGATTGATAAAATTGCCGCCGGAAATCACAAGAGTGGACCAGACGTTTCGCGCGAAGGGGTGCAGAGAGACCTACTTCCTATTGTAGAAGGCTCCGCAGTGAATACTAAATATGGAACTATCAAAACTGACCACATTTTATTTGTGGCTGCTGGAGCATTTCATATTTCCAAACCCTCCGACTTGATTCCGGAGCTACAAGGTAGATTTCCTATTCGCGTTGAATTAAATGCGCTTACCAAAGAGGATTTTGTAAAAATATTATCACTCCCCCGAAATGCCCTAATCAAGCAATATCAAGCCTTATTGCAAAGCGAAAATGTGTCGGTTGAATTTACAGAAGATGCCGTAGAAGAAATTGCAGAAGTAGCCTTTTTGGTCAATCAGCAATTGGAAAATATTGGTGCAAGGAGGCTTCATACCATCATGAGTAGCCTTTTAAATGATATTTTGTTTGAAGTTCCAGATATGAACAAGCAAAACCATTTTTTGATTGATTCCGAATTTGTAAAGGAAAAGGTAGGAAGGTTAGCGGCGAAAAAAGAAATTAGTCATTATATTCTGTAGCCTATCTTTAAAGAGAAACTTCGGGTCGGAAGATGTATATTTAACGCATGCTTAAGCGGCTTTGGATTGTAGGTTATGGCGGGTTTTACTTGATATTTTTCCTAATAAATTTGGTTTTTCGTATAAATTCCCGTTTTTTGCCCCTCAAACTATCACTATTATCGTAGTAAGTGAGTACAAACGCTATATTTTCTAATAAAAAAAATGTTAAAGACAGAATTATCCCGCTTTGACAATTCGTGGTATCATACCAAAGCGGGTCCCGTTAAGCGGATCTTGTGGTATTATATTAATGAAATTCTCTTTAAATCCGCATTTTTCCCCTTTTATGGGATAAAAGTTAGGGTTTTGCGTGTATTTGGGGCAAAAGTTGGAAAAGGAGTCATCATTAAACCTCATGTAAACATCAAATCTCCTTGGCGGCTTGAAATAGGAAATTACACGTGGATAGGAGAAAAGGTCTGGATTGACAATCAGGCGGATATATTTATTGGGGATAATGTGTGTATTTCTCAAGGAGCCATGTTACTGACGGGAAATCATGATTACAAAAAATCCACCTTTGATTTAATCATAGGAGATATTCATATAGAAGAGGGGGCTTGGGTAGGGGCGCAATCAGTGGTCTGCCCGGGCGTAACGCTAAAAAGTCATGCGATTTTGAGTGTAGGCTCTATAGCAACCAAAACCCTTGAAGCATACAGTATTTATCAAGGAAATCCCGCGACAAAAGTTCGCAATAGGGAAATTCAATCTTGATAAAGAATCTATGAAAATATAGAAATAGGAGCGGGAGAAAACGAAAGAAGAAAAATCGCTATCGCAATCCAGCCAAGTATCATTCTACCTGTCCCTATAGGAGTTTCGTGCCATGCCGGCGGGTGGTCTAACCGAATAAAACGCACGCCCATAAAGGCATAGATTACCCAAATCATATTAGGCTCAATCGCCGGAAAAACAAACTTTAATCCCGCCTGAAGAAGAAAGGTCGTAAATGCCACCCCAAAGATAATCCATGTATTGGAGGGTTTATTCAGTATATGATTCCATACAAAAACTAAAAATGCCAGATAAACCCCTAACGAAATATAATTTTCACGAAAATTAACCCATTCGACAAAGCCGGTACCTCCAACTAAGATTAAAGCGACAACCGTAATACGGGAAATAATTCCCGCTTTTTTTTGACCAAACATTCCATATATCACATGTCCGCCATCAAGTTGTCCGATAGGTAGCAAGTTGAGTGCAGTAAAAAATAAAGTAAGATACCCCACAAATAACAAAGGATAATGATATAATTCAAAAGGAGTGGGAAAATCCGCTTGACTATAGGGTATCACTTGCTTTAGAAACTCAAAGAGTAAGTTCGTTCCCACATAATACGACATTTGGGGGGTATCCGGATTGGCGAGGTTGTAGTCCCGAATAAAAGCCTCTTGCATCGCTTGTGTAGGCACGCCTCCATAATCTTTAATATAATCCGGGTGTATATTCAGAAGATATTGATTGCTATCGGGGAGGGTAAGTAGCCCCACAATAATAAGCCCCACGGAGACAACAAAGCCCGCCAAAGGTCCGGCTATCCCAATATCAAAAAATTGGCGTGTCGTCTTTGGCGTTTCCTTTAATCTTATCACAGCCCCAAATGACCCGATATTCAAAATCCCCGGAAAGGGGACAAAAATAGGAATATAATAAGGGAGTGAAGCCTTAACATTATGGTATTGTGCCGTAAAATAATGCCCAAACTCGTGGACAGTAAGAAAAAGAAGAAAGGAGAAGGAGTATAAAAACCCTTGCGAAAAATCTTTCAGGCTCAATAAAGAACTTTCCGGCAGGACTCCCCAACCCCACCACGTTTTACCTGTGGCGTTTTCTGCGCCAACCAATATCGTAGAGATAACGGTAAGGATAAATAAAATAGTGTGAATAATATAGCTTTTGGTTCTGGGCTTCACGTATTCGTTTAAATTATTTTTACCTCTTTAACGACCTCCCTTTGTAGTACCTCATTGATCATTCCCTTGATTTTCAGGCGTGCCAAGGTTAGCTCATTTTTCCAGACCGGAGTATTTACTTGTATAAAAAGTATCCCCTCTTTAAACCAAGTTCTCTCTGTATGTGCAGCAATGG
>CAUJFT010000028.1 GCA_963169475.1 Bacteroidota bacterium
TTCGGTAAAATATACGACTACCCCTCCTTTCAAGTAGGTTGAAGTACCGGATATGGTTATAAGTTTTCCGCAGATATTACCACCCGTCATACTCTCTGCTATGGCTAAGGTCAATTCGCTTTGGGTAAATAGTGCGTGAACCTCCTCTTGAAGGCTTTGCTTCCCTTCGGTGTAAACATAGTTGCCAAGTCCTGTCCTAATAGCAGAAACTACTCTATCTAATCCGACATTTATTTGTTCCGAATCTTCGGGCTTGCCTTTCAAGGTACATTCAATCCACACACCATCAGTTCGCGGCAGATAGGAAATATCTAGTTGGGGAGGAAATAGTGATTCGGTCTTTTCTATTTCATCAGCAATAAAAGACTCTGGTTTTCCCCAGATTCTAAGAATATGATTTTTGATATAAAAGGGAGGGAAAGCAGCCTTTATAATGGGAAGTACTTCATATTCCAGCAAGTAGAGCATCTCAAAAGGGACTCCGGGCATAGAAAACAACAATTTCCCCTCTAAGCGGAAACACATTCCGGGAGCTGTTCCTTTCGGATTAGGCATAACCTCACAATTTGCCGGCACCATAGCCTGCTCCTGATTTTTGGGGGTAAAAAGGATTTTTCGGAACTCAAAATAGGTTTTTAGCCGGCGCATTGTTTCCGTATCTTCCTTCATTCCCACGCCAAAAAAAGTTGCAATCGCACTTTTTGTAACGTCATCTTTGGTAGGTCCCAAGCCTCCTGACATCAGCACAATATCATTATTTTCCAACTCTGCTCGTAAAGCGTCAATAATTGCCTCCTTCTCATCGGAGACTATGACCTCACGGGTTATACTATACCCATGCTCTCTTAACATTAATCCCGTGCGCGTAAGGTTAGTATTGACAACCCTGCCTTTTAATAGCTCTCCTCCAATTGCGAAAAAACAAATTTTCATTTGGCTTATTTTATTTATATACGGATACCCAAAGGGACTACTGGCTTACCCTGATTTTTTCACCCTCCTTTAAATGCTCACAATCCTTTCCATTTAATGATGCAAGTCCTTCTATGGTAAGCCCGTATTTCCTGGATATACTAAACATAGTTTCATTTTTTCCTACAATATGATAGACAATTCCACTTTCTACTATTTTTCTTCCGGGTGTAGGAATTGCACGTTGAGCCATTGGATTAAGGCTTCCTTCATCACAATAGAAAAATTTTTTTTTGTCTGCGGGGCTTTTTCCTGAAACGGGTTCGCATACTTCGGGGGTAGTAGATACAACAATAGGGGTTTCTGTTTCTATTGTCCGATAGATTGGTCTTTCCTCTAACCCTATATTCCCTACCAAAATGGCACCAGGGGGTACTTCGGATAGGGTTTCGGCAAGCGGCAAAAGTTCATTTCTTGGCTCACCCACATACTCAATTCTATCTAATACACGCGTAACCTCTTTTTGCGAAAAAGAAGCAGTGTTTTTTTTTGCTTCTCCCCTTAATGAAACCCTATTTTCGGAGGGTTCAGTAACACAGGAGATATATTCTTCCCCAATAGTCCCTAAAGGGTTTCCATAATCATCACACACCTTTACCCAAAGAATATCGCCATATTTACATTCTGGCGAAAAAAACTTACCTGTGATGTTATTCCCTTCGTTGAGTCTTCCCGTATAAATCATTTTCAACGCATTCCCATTTTCTTCTGCAAAGCTAAAATAAGTATCGTTATAGAGTGTCCCTATAAATTTCCGAGCTAATCCATTTTCTGAGTAGGACATTCGATATACACACCCTCCTTCGGGAACTATCCTTACAAGGGTGTTTACAGTATTTTTCATTTTCCAATAACCAGAAAATACTTCATTGTTTTGAGCAAATATTGATGGGTTAAGCATCAATAACGCGGAGGCTAAAAGAAAAAATTTCATAAGACAAATGATTAGGTATTACATTTATTTACTAAAAAAAACATGCAAATTTACAACAGAATAATGATAATTTCAAAATTTATGCCAAGCTTAAAATAGCTAAAAGCACTTAGGAGGCTAATATTTTGGGGTTAGAAAGGCTTTCATTAGTTTTTGGGTGTAAATCATTGGATTAGAATATACCTCCTCTTTCTATCAAGCCCAACTCTCTGCTTAGGGACATCATAAGGGATAGAGATACCCACCAACTTTTTTAGAAAAATTTTCCAAAAATGAGAGGGAAAAAGACTTATTTTCTAATAGCCTATACAGATTATTAGGATTTACAAGATTAGTAGAATCGCACATTTTGATGACACGCTTTTTCGTGAATCTCTTTGTAGTTGGTATGATTAGCGGTATTTCCTTGATGATTAGGGTAGGCAAAACAGCCCCTAACCCTAAACAGAATTAACTACTTATCAGTTTGTAATAAAATGATTTACGAAACCCCTTTATTACATCAAAAAAAACTTCACGATTAGGCTACCTTTCTGCACACTTGTACATTAATGCCCGTACAATTATTACAAATCTATTGTAATGAAAAGTTTGGCTTATTTTTTGTTTGTAATAGAAAAATTCATCGTTAAATCCAAAATCCAATGAACATATTTAGATTTTCACTTTTATTAACATTTGTCATTCTTTACTCAATAATGGACGGGCAAAGTAGGGGAGAAACTCCCTCAAAAAGAAAAAAAGATAAAGTGCTTCCCGAGATTGTGTTGGTGGAAGGAGGGGAGTTTATGATGGGTTCGCAGTATGGAGAGATAGACGAAGAACCGACTCACAAGGTAAGACTACCAGACTATTATATCGGCAGGTATGAAGTTACTAATGCAGAATATTGTGAGTTCCTAAACCTCCGTCAGCCCGGAAAGCGAGATTTAGAGACATGGATTTTTTCTATCAATGAAAACTATGATATACAAAAATCAGGGAATGACTATTATGTAATCGAGGGGCGGGAAAATTATCCGGTTACACAAATCTCTTGGTTTGGAGCGAGTGCATATTGTGAATGGTTACGGAATTTTACGAATCAGCCCTATAGGCTTCCGACAGAAGCAGAGTGGGAGTTTGCGGCAAGAGGTGGCAGAAAAACGCATCATTATGTATATGCAGGCAGTAAAGATGTGGGAGAAGTAGCTTGGTTTGCATGGAACTCCGATAAGGGAAAACACGAAGTAGGGACAAAAAAGGCTAAC
>CAUJFT010000029.1 GCA_963169475.1 Bacteroidota bacterium
TGCCGCTTTTTTTTACTTCTTTTAGAACCGTTTCGGTCCCAATGTGCAAAACCCGAGCGGTATCTCGAATACCTGAACCATTAGCTAACATCGGCAATATTTTTGAACGAACTTCTGGTTTATAGGCTTCATAGCTGTACGCCAATTGAAATTTTTTCTTACAAGACAAGCATTGGCAACGCTGTTTACGTTCCCCATTTTGCGTTGAATAGTGGTAACCTGCAAATTTTACGTTGTCAGAATTACAATATTTACATAATATCTCAATGGTAGCCATAATAGATTTTGTTTAGAATCTGCAGTATTACAACTTTTTTTCCTAAAACCCCAATTTAGGACACTACCCTTTTTTTTATCCTAAAAAAATGTTGGGTAGAGTAAGATTTTATTTGCTTTAACGCCGAAAAAGTCGGTATTTCGCCTTGAACTTTATTTACAGACAAAAATATGATACCTGAAATTAGAAAAAAATATAACGCAGCTTTTACGAAAGAAAAATATGAGACCTTTCTCGCCGCTATCAATCAGGTTTATGGATACGAAGTCCCTTTTCGTCAGGCAGAAACTCCTGTTTTTCTCCCCGATGAATTTAGGGACAAGTTGATACAAGCAGGTAGCGAAATATCCAAAAACATACTTAGTCATGATTTCTTTCTTAAAAGCGATAAGGCGATTCCCGAGGGCTTAAATGTACCTAATGACCCGGGTTTTACGGGTACCCTTGCTATCGATTTTGCAATTTGCAAAGATAAAGAAGGAAATTGGATTCCTCAATTAATTGAAATGCAGGGATTCCCGTCTTTATTTGCCTATCAGCCGTTTTTAAGCGAAATGTATCGCAAATACTTTGAGGTAGGGGAGGAGTTTACCAATTTCTTTGGGGGGCTTGACCTGAACGCCTATCAGCAAAAATTAAAGACATGGGTGCTTAACGGACATCAGCCTGAAAATGTGATATTGCTGGAAATAGAACCCTATAAACAAAAAACCGCCATAGATTTTTTAGTAACGGAAGACTGGACTGGGATTAAATCCGTATGTATTAGTGAAGTAATCCTTGAAGGCAAAAGGTTGTATTACCTACTCAACGGAGAGAAAACCCCGATTCATAGGATATACAATCGGGTGATTTTCGATGAACTGCTACCCAGAACAGACCTTGTACGTCAGTATAATCTCACGGAGGAAGCCGACGTAGAGTGGGTGAGCCACCCCAATTGGTTTTTCAGAATCAGTAAGTTTAGCCTTCCTCAACTGAGGAGTCAATACATTCCCGATACTTATTACGTGAGTGATTTGTCTACCTATCCCGATGACCTTGAAAATTTTGTCTTAAAGCCCTTATTTTCTTTTGCAGGGCAAGGGGTAAAAATCAATATTACCGCCGCTGATATCGCTGCCGTTAAGGATAGGGAAAATTGGATTCTACAACGTAAGGTTACCTATGTGCCGGTTTTTGAAGACCCGGAGGGTAAAGGCGTAAAAGCCGAAGTCCGATTACTCTATTGGTTTGACCCTGAACAAGGAAAATGTGTACTGATGACAACGCTTGGAAGGCTTAGTAAAGGAGAGATGGTAGGGGTGCGCTACAATAAAGATTTTGATTGGGTGGGGTCAAGTGGCTATTTTTTTAGGAGGTAACCTTGTGGAAAAGCGGTTATTTCGCAAATTGTTCTAAGATAGATGTGATTTTGTCAGAAGGGAATCGGTTACGATTTTCTTCTGACAAGTGATAAAATCCCACGGTAAGTTTCTTTGTTTTTAATAGAGGAGATAGCATGATTGCGGATTGGGTGAGCTGGGTATAGTCTATTGTTTCTAATCGGACTTGGTCGCCTTTGTAGAGGTAAACCCCTTGATGATAATGACTGTTTTTGACCCGAAGTTCTCTTAAATTATCTGTCGTAAGGTTTGTATCCGTAACGAAGTCATTTATCATACCGGCAACCTTTCCGTTTCTTAGGATTACTCCCCATGAAAATACCGGCAGTACAACATGGAGTGGCAGCGGATATTTCTCAAAGTTTACAAGGTACTTTTTAGCGATTTCAAGGTCAAGAATAGAGTTTGCGGTTTTCTCATCTCTAATATCTGTCATATTATAAAACATCAAAGTACCCGCATCTGCGGGTGGTACGCCTGTCATCTTAAAGTACTTTACTTGGTGTAAGCGAATAGTGACATTAAGCCTAATTGATGGAGGAAAATGGCTTTTTAAGGCTTTTAGGAACCGAAAATATTTCTCTCTGGTTGGCGGACTCCAATCGCAGTCTGCCATTATTTCCGTTACTGTCAGCTCCGGTATAGAGTCTGTAAGCAAAAAAATCTTATTCCAAACCCTTTCAGCCATTTTCTCGACCGCACTATCCGGGATTTTCTCAAAAGTTTGGTTAGTAATAAAAAATGACGGACAAACCGTTTGTTTTAACCCAAATTCATAAGACCATTTGATGACCGCCTTAGGTATATATGTCCGACCCGTTTCGTCCCAATCTACATCGAAGACACGTACATAAAGTTTTTTTACCCCGATGCTATCAAGATAATGTACGGCTTTGGCAGTAGGATTAAATACTGTTTTCCAATGATAATACGCAGGAGTAATTGTTCTTTTAGCAGGACGAGTGAAATTATATATTGTATAAACTGCCACGACTAACAGACCAAGCCATAACACAATATGAATTATCCCTTTATTTTTTATTCCAAAACGAAAATCAGCCATTTATTACAATCAGTTGAATATAACTTCCCTGACCCCTAAGCTCCAGAGTAGAATTTTTAGAGAGGAGGGATAAAAATGAAGTTCACTACTATAAGCAACAAAATTACAGAAAATATGTGAATCCATTTCTATCATAATATACTTATGATGGGATAAAAATACGGATTTTATTACTCAGAAAAAAGCGAGCAATTTTGTAGTATGTGGATAGGGGCTTGAGTTGCACAGCGATTGGGGCTTATGAAGGATAGCGGGCTATGGCAAATAAGAGCTGATGATAGCTTGAGTTGCACAGCG
>CAUJFT010000030.1 GCA_963169475.1 Bacteroidota bacterium
ATATTACGAATGACCCCAAGCCCCGCAAAATAAGTAATAGGAGAAACGGTCATCTTGATAAAATCCGCATCAAAATCCCCACTCGTTACCTCATTAAAAATCTGGGGGTTGCTAACATTGACAGATTGTGCGGAGTCTCCACTTGCATAGAGGTCGGTTATTCCTATAGTATTAACAGAAAGCGGATTGATAATCCTTCCCCTCTCGTCAGAGAGTAACGGTTTATAGGCAATCATGGAAAATCCTCCACTCAAAGAGGTCTCCCATTTCTTTTGTCCATAATATTCCTTGGCAAGAACAGTAGAGTTCGTCATTAAGCCCAACACCTTTTCCGCTTGAATGTCCAATGATGCGGATTTACCTTTACTCATCGGAGTGTCAAGCGTAGCAATCGTTATAATTTCCTTAGCCCCTATTTCCGTCTTTTCTTTTCGTACTGATGCCCAATCCTCCTCTTCCGAAATATTTTTTTCGGGGGTAGTAGTAACAATAGCAATTGGAGGGATAACAGAATCTGGAAAAACCGCTACGCTTACCCTTGGCAATGAAGATATTTCGCTATTCAGACCACTTAATACATTATTTTTTGTAGCTGTAATAGCCTTTTTTGTAATATATGTAGAAGGTGATTTTATGGAAGGTGAAGTTTTTGGGGGAATAATAACATTTTGTGTAACCTCGCGAGCCGCTTCTTTTTTCGCAGCATTAAGAGGGATTAGCTCACTCGTTTTGGGCGGGGTAGGAGTTTCCGTTGCGACACCTTTTACCTCTTTTTTAGGAGCAGAAGTTTGATTATAGTTTGCAATAGCAGGTTTTTTTTCGGGATAAAAATAATATCCTATAATACCACAGAGGCAAAGAAAAAGCAAGACTAATCCCCCCCGATTGCGCTTTGGAGGAGGCGTTTGATTCAGACCCTGACGAATATGTTCCCATATTTCAGGATTAGGGGTAATCTCTGCACCGGATAGCCTTTCTCTCAATCTATCCTCAAATCGGTTATATTGCATTCTGATATGATTTGAATTCCATACTATCCTCATGGATACGTTTCTTAATTAGTGCTTTTGCTCTTGTATACTGAGAGCGTGAAGTACTTTCGCTAATCCCAAGTTGCTCTCCAATTTCTGCATGAGCATATCCCTCAATAGCATACATATTGAAAACCACTCTATACCCCGTAGGAAGCGATTGTATCACACGCAATAAATATTCTATTTCCAGATTATCCATTTTATCTTCGTCCATTACCGTATCCGCAATTTCCGCACCAATCGGCACTTCAAGCTGACTTGACTTACGTTTTCGGATAAGGTCTATTGCCGTATTTACGATTATCCTCCGTATCCACCCCTCAAGTGAACCTTGAAACTCGTATCGATGGATAGAATGAAAAATCTTAATAAAGCCCTCTTGAAGGAAATCAGCCGCTTCCTCTCTATCTCTTGCATACCGGCAGCATACAGCCATCATTTTGGGCGCAAAAGTATCATACAATTGCTGCTGCGCCCAAGGCTCATGGTTCAGGCAACCCTTCACCATCTTTTGACTATCATTACTGAAAAGCATTCAGGAAAATTTGGAATATAAGTAGTTATTTCCGCTTTATACGTTAGTAGAGCCCAAAGGTTGTAGCCGCCTCACACACCCTTCAGTAATTAAACGAATCAGACATAAAAAATGCTGCATTAAGAGATATTTTTTTTAAACAAATTTTTATTTCATAAAACTTCGGAACTTTTTCGGAGATTTTCTGTTTTTTTAGAAAAAAAATCAGCTAAACCTTATGAATACAATCTTAGCAGGAAATCCGGCACCTTCCCCAGAAGCAAAAGACCAAAAGGGAAATGCGCTATCTCTTTCTCATTTTAAAGGAAAGAAAATAGCCCTATTTTTTTACCCCGAAGATGATACACCTACTTGTACAAAAGAAGCATGTAACCTTAGAGATAATTTTTCGGTCCTAACCTCAAAAGGCATCATCGTATTAGGAGTAAGTATTGACGACGAAGTCTCTCACCAGAAATTCATTGAAAAATATTCTTTACCCTTTCCACTCATTGCAGACACCGACAAAAAATGGGTAGAAGCTTACGGTGCGTGGGGAGAAAAAAATATGTATGGCAAAAAATATATGGGGACACACAGAGTTACCTTTTTGATTGATGAAGAAGGAATCATCTCTCATGTCATAAAGAAAGTAAAATCAGAAGACCACGCCCAGCAAATTTTGGAGTTACTCGGAATAGCATGAGGGTAGTTTGGGGATTATTTTGCTTGTTTTTTGATGGCAAGATATTGGGTTTAGGGTTAGTTCACTACTAACATTTAGCATAGAACCTCTCTGATTCGTGGTGTCATAAATAGTGATTATGAATAAAAATTTACTATTCGATTCGCATGAGGGCGTACAGGCGCAGGTGCTACGAAAAATAGACTCATCATCACTAATGAGTCTGAGTACGATTGAGTAAAAATCTAAGAAAATACTTATTACTTAACATATTGATTACTAATTAAGTAGTTTAGTACCTAAATAGTTACACTAAAAGAAATTATAAGAATAATGGCAGAAAAATTTCAAAATAAATACCGAATACCCTCTGCACGTTTGCAAAATTGGGATTACCGATGGGCGGCAGCCTATTTTATTACGATATGCACCAAAGACCGTGTGCATTATTTTGGACAAATTGAAAATGGAAAAATGATTTTATCCAATGTAGGAATATTGGCAGATGTATTTTGGCACGAAATTAAAAACCACACAAAAAATATCGAATTGGGCGAATTTGTGGTGATGCCAAACCATATTCATGGGGTTTTGATATTGAATGCCGATGAAAACGATACCGCTATCGTATCCAATAACGTATCCAATAACGTATCCAATAACGTATCCAATAACGTATCCAATAACGTATCCAATAACGTATCCAATAACGTATCCAATAACGTATCCAATAACGTATCCAAT
>CAUJFT010000031.1 GCA_963169475.1 Bacteroidota bacterium
TCCGTTTAGTGTATAGTTCATGGTTACATCAAAGCTACCTGGAGTATTGTAAACAAAGGCGGGAGAGCCTCCAGCACCCCCAAAGCTCCAGCCTGTAACACTGAATCCGGAACAACCTGGGCAAGTTGCATTAAAGTTTACAAGCAGAGGAGTACATCCAGATGTAGGGGTAGCAGTAAAATCCGCTTGTGCCTTTGCGGTATGGTAAATAGAAGAGGATACACAAAAGATAAAAAGGTACAGCAGGTTAGACATTAGTCTATACATATTCATGGATTCAAAATGACCAAATATTTGATTTTTTCTCATAAGGAGGAGGCTAAACTACATTTGTTTCTCTGAATTACAAAAATTGTACCTTGATACGAAAAAGTACAAATTTTCATTATTTTTATATTGTGCGATTAGCTAAGATGCCTTGAAATAGTATATCAGTAGGAGATATTTTCTGTCTTAGACGATTATTTGTACGTAATGTCATTTTTCTTGTTTCGCTGCCCAAAAGCAGATAAGCGATAATAGTGGTTAAGATTAATACAAGACCCTGAATTTAATAGTGTGTTCCACTTTTTTTAATGCTTCTAAAACGGTTTTGCTATACTCTTTATTGATGTCGGTAATTACATATCCGATATTTTCATTTGTTTTTAGGTATTGCCCTTCAATATTTACCTCGCTTGCCGCCAATATATGATTGATTTTGGCGAGAACTCCCGGAACATTATGATGAATATGAATCAGGCGATGTGCATTTTTTTGCTGAGGTAATTGTAAAACGGGAAAGTTTACCGCCCCAAAGGAGTTGCCTGTATTGATATAATCTATGGTTCTTGAAGGCACATATATCCCAATATTTTGTTGGGCTTCTTCTGTACTTCCTCCGATATGAGGGGTAAGGATAACGTTTTCTAACCCACAAAGTTCGGAAACAAAGGGCTCATGATTATGGAAAGGTTCATAAGGAAATACATCAATTGCTGCACCCGAAATTTTTCCATTCTTTAAATATACCGTTAGCTTTTCTATATCTAAGACTAACCCCCTGCAAAGGTTAAGAAGTACTGCGCCTTTTTTCATCTGCTTAAACTCGGTTTCTCCAAAGAAAAGATTATTTTCTTTCCGTCCGTCCACATGTAAACTCACCACATCTGCAATTTTTAGCAGGGTTTTCATAGAATCGCACTTACGGGCATTTCCAAGTGCTAATTTTTCTACAACGTCATAATAATATACCTCCATTCCCAGTGCCTCCGCGATAACAGATAGCTGCGCCCCGATATTACCGTATCCAATGATTCCTAATTTTTTACCGCGTATCTCGTGGCTTCCGCTTGCCGATTTATTCCAGATGCCTTTATGTAAGCCCGCGTTCATTTGAGGAATCTTGCGCATAAGCAAGATAACTTCACCCATAGCAAGTTCTACCACCGAGCGGGTATTGCTATAAGGAGCATTGAATACAGAAACCCCTTTTTCAGAAGCCGCTTTTAAGTCAATTTGATTAGTTCCAATACAAAAAGCTCCGACAACCATCAGGCGATTTGCATGATTAAGCACTTTGGCAGTAACATGAGTCTTGGAGCGGATTCCTAAAATAGACACATTCTGGATTAGCTCACAAAGTTCGGCTTCGGAAGGAGCTTTGGTATAGGTTTCTATTTGGTATCCCTCTTTGCTAAATAGCTCAATCGCCTTAGGGCTGATATTTTCTAACAATAGCACTTTAATCCGGTTTTTGGGATAGGAGATAGACATGGGTAATTGATTTACATATAAGAACTCATCAAAAGTGGGGAGTACATGGTCGGCATAAGTAGTGATTCCTTCGCGAAGGATATTTTCCGTAAAAGCATAAAATTTATGGGCAACTCCGCTCTCCTTTGCTTCAAAATCTGTGTAGGAATCTCCTATAATAATAATTTCTCCTTCAAGTCCCATACGTTTTAGTACAATGGACTTGCCCTTGCTATGTGCAAGCGGGTTTTCTTGGTCAAAGGCTATCACATTATCGGCTTCGTCATATATCAACGTATTTGCAAACACGTGGGTAGCATCTATAAAGTAAGGCTTTACGACCGGCTCAATAAATTCCCGAAACCCAAGAGATACAATATAAATTGAGCCTTTATATTTTTCAAAAAACGCTTTATTCCGTGCAAAAGAACCGGATACCTTTTTCTTTAGTCTTGAAATTACCGTCTGAATATGGGTTTTTTTTAAAGGAAGTAATGCCATTCTTCGCGAAAGGGATTCATTATAAGAAATCTTCCCCTCCATTCCGAGGTCTGTTATGGCTTTAATCTGTCTTACGATATTCTGTTTTTCGGGGTTTCCTTTCAGAGAAATTTCAGCTAATTCCTCTAATGCTTCTACTTGTGTAAAAGTACTATCAAAATCAATGATTATATTCATTTTTATACCAAGATTAATGATGCCAATGTGATTGTAGTTTACCGGAGGATTGAAAGAAAGTGCCTAAACATTTGTCGTCTGCCAAGATAGCCCCAGGTTAAACCGGGCGCAAAGGTAAGGGGATTTTTGCAGTATTCAAGCAATCCAATGAAAACACCGCTTGTGCGCCAAAATATTCCATCAAAATATAGAGAGAAAGTATCTGATATTTTTTACCTTTTCTTCTATAAATAGAATGTTATGGCAGGGCTTCTCTATCAAAAATAATTGCCCATATTTTAGGATTACTAATACTTTGGCACAATAGGGCTTGTAAACAACCTTACCGCCCCGTTTTTTAACAAAATCATGCCTCTTAAAAAAAACTTGTGTTTTCTATTTTTTCTTTTCGCTTTGGTAGGAATTTAGGTTTCAATCCCTAATTGAGTGTGCAATCTGTTTTTGTGATATCTTGTACAGAAGTACTAATTCCTCATTTTGGAGGATTTAACAATTCATTCACAAAATTTAAACAACAAATTGTGATTTCATTCGTACTTTTGGGGAAAATTTGACATCTTATTTAATTGTTGATATTTTACAAAAAAAATTCAGATATGAATTATTTAAAGGGACTTTGTGTATTAATTTTTTCTTTGACCGCCGGTTTTGTTTTTGCCCAAAAGGGGCATGATATGAAGTTTAAGATTCATAACTTCAAGGGAAAAAAAGCCTTGATAGCCTATCATTTTGCAGACAAACAATATATTATGGATACATTAGACATAAATTCTGCGGGCTACTTCGAGATGAAAGCAGACACTACTATGCGGGGAGGATTATATTTATTTGTTTTACCTCCTAAGAACAACTACTTTGAATTTATAGTGGACAATAAAGACACTCAATTTTTCACGCTTGAAACCGATAGTGCAGACCTTATCAACAAAATGAAGGTAACCGGATCTAAACAAAATGAAATCTTTTTTAATGATATTAGCTTTATCTCTGAAAAAAGAAAGATAGTAGATGATTTACAGAAAAAGATTAAAGAATCCGGTACTGATTCTGTAAAAATTAAAAAATATCAAGCAGAATTAAAAGACATTGACAAACAAGTAGTTACCGCACGTGAAAAAATCATGAAGGATAATCCTAAGATGTTATATACGGCAATGCTGAAAGCTACCAAAAACCCCGAAATTCCTGATACACCTAAAGACGAATCCGGAAAACCGTTAGATTCTTTGTTTGCCTATAAATATTACAAATCGCACTTCTGGGATTTCATAGACTTTAATGATGACCGCCTCCTCCTTACTCCAATCCTTCTGGGCAAGATTAATGAATACCTAGATAAAGTATGCTCTCAAGCCAATGATTCTCTCGTCAAAGAAACAGAATGGTTGATTAGTCGTACCCGTGGAAATAAGGAAATATTAAAGTTTATGGTGGTAACCTGCTTAAACAAATACGCAAGCGATAAAATCATGGGACACGATGCCGTGTATGTTTCTATAGGTGAAAATTATTATTGTACAGGCATCGCACGCGCTTGGACGGATTCAGCCCAATGCGTTAAAATCTGCGACAGAGTACAAAAATTAATGCCTACAATTTTGGAGAGAAGGGCACCAGAATTGAGGATTATGGACGAATATGACAAATGGGTATCTCTTTCTGAGGTGGAGGCAGACTATACAATTCTCTATTTCTGGGATTATGATTGCGGACACTGCAAAAAAGTAACCCCAAGAGTGGTACAAGTTGTCAATGCTTATTTACAAAAAGGAGCGAACATAAAACTTTATACCGTCCAAATCAATGGGACAAGGGAAGATTGGAAGAAAAAACTTAAAGATTATAATCTAACAGGCAAAGGTATTATTAATACCGCAGACCCTAGTCGGATTACCGGATTTGACAAAAAATATGACCTCCTAAGCACGCCAAGAATTGTAGTACTTGATAAAGATAAAAAAATAAAAGCCAAATATATAAGTTCTAAGCAATTAGATGAAATTTTGAATTATTTCCTTTACGGTAAAAATGAGCCGATGGTGCTATTTGATGAAGACGCTCCCGAACACAAAGACGGAGAGGGTAAACACTAATCTTGCTTGAAAGATTACAGAAAAAGCGGAATGATTAATCAGTAATCATTCCGCTTTTGTATTATCTCTTTATGCTAGAACTGCCTGTATTGGCTATCTTTCATTATTCGTAACGTTCAACATTTGTAAAAGGTATTGTCTTAGCCACTCTCCCTCCTCTTGTGCTATCCCTTCAAAACAAACAATTTTTTGACGATTTGTTTTAATTACTAAAGAGTCTTTCTGTTCCGGTTGATGCTTGTTCCGGTTATTCTGAAACGCAAACCCCTTGTAATCTTCTTTTTTGAATTGAATGGATTTTACCTCTTGAGCCGAAAAAGTAAACTTTTTGGGGAAAGGAAAATAGTCTTTTCGGACTTCTACACTCCCATTTTTGAGTATAATAGATTGGCTACCAATCAAACTATTTAGGGCAAATCCCGCCATTCCAAAACCCACTAACCAGAAAGGGATAGAAAAAGCGGCAAAGAAGAGCGAACCCTGAGAGGCACCCCAAGTCCAGAAAGCGATAAAGCTTAACCAAAACAAAGCAAAGCCTCCTATTCCTAACGTTTCTAGTCCGAAGCCCTTCGGAGGAAGTGTAATTTTTTGGGCGTTTAAATCCTTTTCCTCTAACCTGATTTTACCATAAGCAGGGGGATAAGGCTCTACCTCTGTAATAGCTACTGATATATTGGCGGCGTTCTCCATGATTTTGCTCATCTCCCATACTGAATTACAATTAACGCACTTAACAAGGTCTTTCTCCAAAGATATATCACTCGCCAAAATTTGATGATGACAGTCAGGACAATAAATCTTCATGTTTTTATATCGTTATTATAATTTACTTTCTCTCTTTTTTAGTTAAAGCGAATAATTCCGAACACCGCAAATTTTGGACGGGCGAAGGAGAAACGCACGGTGGATAGATTCTCTTTCTTCTTCGTATAATTTTAAGAGAGCTTCCATATCCTCCTGATTTCGGACGATATTTTTGCCGGAAGCCAAAGGCGAAAGGGCATTATCCGTAAACACGGTGATGTGTGGAATATCAAAAATAGACTTTGCCACAAGCACCATATCTAACGCCTCTGTCAAGGTTTCCTTTCCGTCCTGTTTTACTACGGGGCTTAGTATCAGAACGGGGATTGGGGATAATAGTTTCTGAATTTTTAAACTATTTGCTTTGAGTATCCCATCTTCCCAAAAGAAAAAATCCCGTTGAGAAGCCGAAAAGGCGTGATTATGCACAAGACATTCACTCAATAAAGCCGAAATCCTTTTGGTTACAAATATAGCATCTTCGGAAGTATCCCCGAATTTATCATGAAAAACGAGGGTCGGAGTAGAGAATTTAAACGAACTTACAAAATCCCGAACAAAAAGACGGTCTTTAAGATTAGCGTAAGATAAATAAATCAGATTCATGTTTTTTAGTATTAAGATTCACGGGTAAAAGGAACTACCTCAAGGCTTGCAAAACGTCTTTGCTCATAACCAAAATGAGCGGCAATTGCAATCATAGCAGCATTATCCGTACAGTATTCAAAAGCAGGAATATGTGTTTTCCACCCATATTGATTACTGGTTTGTATTAACGCTACCCGAAGTGCGGAATTAGCAGAAACCCCTCCCGCAATGGCTACTTCCTTTACCCTATATTGGCGAACCGCCTTTTTAAGTTTTTTTATTAAAATATCTACGATTCGGTATTGATAACTTGCACATACGTCTGCGATATGATTATCCAAGAAATCAGGATTTCCCTTGATTTGTTTTTGGAGATAATAAAGAAGTGCCGTTTTTATGCCGCTGAAACTAAAATTTAAACCCTCTATTTCTGGTTCAGGAAATGGATAAAAATGAGGATTTCCCGATTTTGCCAACTTATCTATTACGGGTCCTCCAGGATAAGGTAGCCCCATAAGTTTCGCCGCTTTATCGAAGGCTTCCCCTGCGGCATCGTCTATTGTGCTACCGATAATCTCCATTTCGGCAGGGCTTTTTACATAAACTAATTGTGTATGCCCTCCCGAAACCGTCAGGCAAATAAAGGGACACTCCGGAGGGGAGGGATTCAGAAAGTTGGCAAGTACATGCGCCTGCATGTGATTGACGGTAATTATTGGAATATCCAATGCCATTGCAAACGATTTTGCAAAAGACACTCCCACCAATAAAGCCCCTAACAGACCGGGACCCTGGGTGAATGCTACAGCACTAAGTGCCTGTTTCTCCACTCTGGCTTGTCTAAGGGCTTCTTCCGTAACCCTTACAATTTGTTGCAAATGTAAGCGAGAAGCCAATTCTGGAATAACCCCTCCGTATTGTGCATGCTCCAATTGAGAGGAGATAATATTAGATAATATTTTTCCCTCTCTACAAACAGCCGCCGAAGTTTCATCGCAAGAAGACTCTATTGCTAGAATAAGAGACATATTTACCCTAAAAATTAAAATAATAAAGGGTATAAACACAAAAAACGCCACCCTTGTTCGCACAAGTGCAGCGTTTTCATCACCATTTATACAAATCAAACTTTTGCTTCTGCCTCTACCTTTTCTTCTGCTACGGTTTCTTCTACCTTCGCAACGGGGTGAGTAATTCCCAATTTTGCTTCGATAGCCTCAATACGCGCTACTAAGTGAGCCGTATCGCTATGCTCATTACTGCGTCCGAACTTCCCTACAACATCTTCTGTAGCTTTCTTTATTTTTTCTTCAAACTCTTCGCGCTTATGCTCTGTGGACTTGAAAAAATCATCAATGATTTTTCTGCCATCAATCTCGGAAAGTTTTCCTTTTTCGATAAGGTCTTTCACCAAAGCCTCTACTTTTTCCGCAGCGATTGCTGTAAGACCAATTCCAGCAT
>CAUJFT010000032.1 GCA_963169475.1 Bacteroidota bacterium
GCCGCTACGATTAACTATGGAGTGGTAGGCGGAACCCCCAAGACAATGAACTGGTTTGGAAACCTTGCATTTGGGCAAACCCAAGACATCATACTTCAGATGGGATATGGGGATTGGGCTACTCCTAATACTAACGCCATATTTTATGCAGAAATCGTAAATCCTTCTAATGGTACAGACGAAAACCCTGACAACAATATCATGTATTCAGAATTTGATGCTCCTCCCGTTTATCCTAATAAAATGGTAGTACGCTTTAAAAACAATGCACTTAGTGGTGATATAAATATCAAAATCAAAGGAGCAAATGGTGCAATTGTATACGTAAAATCAAATGTGGTCGCAAATACACTATTTAATGATACTGTTAATTTTGTAAATCCCGGTTGCTACTTTATGGAGGTTACTTCCCAAGAAGGATTCGGGCTGTCTTACCCCTTGATACCCGAAGTAGGGAGCGGAAACCTTGGCTTTAGAGATGCTTCCGGAGGGCTACTCAAACAATTTGAACCGGATTTCGGCAAGAAAATCGTCCATCACTTCACCGTAGGCTTTGCACTACCAACAGAACCCATAGCAGATGAAAAACGCATTATGCTTTACCCTAACCCTACTAATGGAAAAATCTCTGTAGAGGTCATACATCTATTCAGAGAGAAAGCCGAAATTTCCGTTACGGATATTTTGGGAAGAAAAGTGTATGAAGAACACGTAGCCATTAATGGGAACGACCTCCTCAAAGACATAGACCTCTCCCCCTATCCCGCAGGCGTATATTTCGTTACGGTTTCGGACGGAGTGGTTCAGTTTACCGAAAAAGTGGTAAAAGAGTAACCTCCTTTTTCCAACACACACATTACTAATTAGAAATAGCTTACTTCTTTTTCTACAATCAATTTCCCCTCATAAAGTCCCTCTACTTTATGAGGGGAAATGTCAGTATCTGCTCGCCTGCCCCAACTGCCCTTGTTGGTATTTTACAAAAGTAGTGTCATAAACAGAGTGATGGGCTAAGTTAAGTATAAGTAATGAGAAAGAACACCCTTGCCATTCTCCGACCAAAAAGTTGCCCGTTTCAAATATTTAGTATAGCTTTGTATCGTACAAATTCCTTAACGGATAAGGAATAACTTAGTATCTATTCAAAATAAAAAAAATGACTCATAAAATCCATAAGATAACCACAAAAAAACAATATATAAAACGCTTTCCAATATACATATCTATCATATTGCTTGTATTTTCTTGCAATAAAAGCCAAGAGAACTCCTCCCAAAATATTGAAGACACCCTACAGAAACCGGTAAGGAACGCGATAGATACCCATACAAGAGATACCCTAGAACCCAAAAGCCCCGCCATCATACCCACTGCTTCACCCGACCGAGAAAAAACCTCCCTCGACAAAAAAAAGCCACCCTTGAAACCAAGGAAGCTAATTCCCAAGACAGTCAATCCCGGTGCCGATTTTCTGGTGAGCGAAAAACTAAACATGTTAGAAGGAAAGCGGGTAGCAGTGGCTACAAATCATACTGCCTTACTTACAGATGGCTCTCATCTTGTAGATATATTACTTTCAACGGGAATAACGTTGGTAAAGGTATTTACTCCCGAGCATGGATTTCGAGGGGACGCTGATGCCGGTGAGAAAGTCAGTAGCAGTAAGGATTCCCAAACCGGGCTTCCCTTAATTTCTCTTTACGGAAACAATAAAAAACCCACACAAAGCCAACTTTCGGATATTGATGTGGTAGTTTTTGACATTCAGGACGTAGGCACAAGACACTATACCTATATTTCTACCCTCACTTATCTGATGGAAGCCTGTGCCGAAAATGGTAAAGAAATCATTGTTGCAGACCGCCCAAATCCTAACGGGTGGTATGTGGACGGACCTATGATGGAAGCGGCTTACACCTCTTTTATTGGAATGCACAAAATCCCGATTGTACACGGAATGACAATAGGGGAATATGCCCAAATGGTCAATGAAGAGGGCTGGCTGAAAGCAGGGAAAAAATGCAAACTTACTGTGCTTCCTTGTTCAGGCTATAACCATAAGATGCGGTGGGCGAAAACCGGTTTAGCATGGACTTCCCCCTCCCCTAATTTGGGTACAGAGTATGCGGCATATTTGTACCCTATCTTATGCTGGTATGAGGCTACGAACGTAAGCGTAGGAAGAGGAACGGATATAGCCTTTACTATCACGGGCGCGCCATGGTTCAAGGAGTTTCCTCTGTTACAAGAAAAGAGAGAAAGTTATGGGTTAAAATGGGAAGAATATACTTTTACCCCCATTTCTATGCCTGGAAAATCAAAGACCCCTCCCTTTATGAATGAAAAATGCAAAGGGCTTCGGTTTAAGAATGAAACAGACGGAAAATCATTATTCCTTGCAGGCATTACGCTGCTTCAACAGTATTATCAGGCGCATCAGCAGTCCGGATATACAAAACCTTTTTTTATTTCAGGCTTAGAAAAATGGGCAGGCAATACTCGTTTTCAGCAACAGATTACCTCCGGAGTCTCTCCCGAAGCGATTTACGATACATGGCAAAAAGAAAATGCGCCATTTAGAACACTAAGAAAAAAATACCTGCTATATTCAGAATAAAAAACCAAATCTAAAAACAGCCGTTTTTTTATCTAAAAATCAACCCCTTACATTAGCAATGCAAACACAGAGCCTATACATGCTTTTAGCACAAAAAGTACTGAATACCCTATTAGTGCTAACCACAAACCCCCTATTCTATCTTTCTACAATATTTGTGTTACTAATGTTATACTATTGGTTCTATGTACGTTCTGCTGCTCGTCATTTTCAAAAAAACAACCCTCCCCTACTCTCCTCCTCCGATACACTACCTACTGTCAGCGTAGTTATCCCAGCCCGAAACGAAGCCGGCAATCTCTCCCAATGCTTAGCATCCGTATTAAATCAAAACTACCCCTCACACCTCTTTGAGGTAATTCTCATTAACGATGATTCAGAAGACGAAACCGGGCTAATCGCAGACCAAATCGCTCAAAATACTCCTAATCTAAGCGTCATACATCTCAAAGAAAAAGGACTAAACTCCTATAAAAAAGCAGCCTTAACAAAAGGAATTGACCAAGCAAAAGGAGAGATTATTTTACAAACAGATGCTGACTGCATAGTAGGAAAAAAATGGATTAGCAGCATGATGGGCTTCTTCTGCCCAAAAACCGCAATCGTATCCGGTCCTGTAAAATTTACCTACCAATCAAGTGTGTTTGAGAAAATACAAACCCTTGAATTTATGGGACTAAATATCTTAGGAGCAGGAAGTATCGCCATGAAAAAACCCAATATGTGCAACGGAGCCAATCTTGCTTTTCGGAAATCTGTCTTCCAACAACTAAACGGATACGAAGGCGTGGACAACGTAGCCTCTGGAGATGACGAATTACTACTCCAAAAAATTCATAAAACAAAACAATATATCATCCGTTACGCCTCCACCTATTCCGCCATCGTATCTACCCCCGCCCTCCCCACGCTAAAAGACCTCTTTCGCCAAAGAATCCGGTGGGTAAGCAAATCCCGTTCGTATATAGACCGAACCATAAATCTCACACAAATGGTATTTTTCCTTGCTATTTTGGGTATTCCCCTGCTATTAGCCCTTACCCCCCTATCCATGTATATGCTGATTCCCGCTCTACTCATACTAAGCCTGAAAATTCATGCCGACCGATACCTCATGTACCTTGCTACCCGTTTCTTTGGAGAACCTCACCTTATCTGTTACCTGCTACTACTTGAAATCGCCTATATCCCTTATGTTATCTATGTAGGAATAGCCGGAAACCTAGTAGAGACCTATCAATGGAAAGGAAGAACAACAAGATAACGCTATAAATTTGTTTTTGATACCTTCGCGCTAAGTTTTTATGAAATGACAATGATATTCCGTTTAAAACCCTATCTTTGTAGTCATAAAATAATAATATCACTTTGAATCGGATTTTAATTATAGACGATGAGGAAAAACTCCGGACTCTGCTTTCACGCGTCGTTAGCTTGGAGGGGTTTGAGGTTATTCAGGCTGCTGACTGCAAATCTGCATGGAAGAAGTTGGAGCAATTTGACTTTGATGTTATCCTTTGTGATGTGAAGTTACCTGACGGTAATGGAATAGAACTCTCCAAAAAAATTAAGGAGAAGTTTCCTCATCTTGAGATTATCCTTCTGACCGCTTACGGAAATAT
>CAUJFT010000033.1 GCA_963169475.1 Bacteroidota bacterium
CGGAAACCATTTTGTTGAGTTTGGAGAAATAGTGTTGCATGAGGGCAATCCGGCAGGGCTTCCCCCCGGAAAATATATAGCACTCTTGTCACATTCCGGAAGCCGTGGGTTAGGGGCAAATATAGCACAATACTACACTCAAAAAGCAATGAGTATTTGCAAACTTCCGAAGGAGGTACAGCATCTCGCTTGGCTAAGTTTAGATTCCGAAATCGGAGCAGAATATTGGTTAAGTATGAATCTTGCCGGAGAATATGCCAAAGCCTGCCATGACATGATTCATAAAAATCTCTCAAAAGCAATGGGAATCAAAGCCTTGTATAAAACCGAAAATCATCATAATTTTGCTTGGGAAGAAAAGATGGTATCCGGGGAGTTAGTTATTATTCATAGAAAGGGAGCAACTCCGGCACACGAAGGAGAGGTTGGAATTATACCAGGTAGTATGACCACTCCCGCTTATCTTGTAACGGGCAAAGGCGTTCCGGAATCTTTATACTCTGCCTCTCACGGAGCGGGAAGAGCAATGAGCCGACAGCGTGCAAAAGAAAATATGACGGCTTCTACTCTCAAAAAAATCCTTTCTGAAGCAGGAGTAACTTTAATTGGAGGTAGTGTAGAAGAAAATCCATACGCTTATAAAGATATCGAAACCGTGATGGCTTCCCAACACGAATTAGTTACCATTCACGGCAAGTTTTATCCCCGTATTGTCCGGATGAATAAGGAATAATCGGCAATTTAAAATATCACTTCTCCACCACTATATGCGAAAAATGACAAACCAAAAATAAAATTTGGGGAAAGATGACTAAAACCCACTATGATTTACCGAAAAATTGTACATTTGCAGTAACTACACTATAAGCCGAAACGTATGAAAATCGTGAAAATAGCAGGTTCATGCCTCAATCAAACCCCCTTAGATTTCAGGGGAAATACCCGAAATATTATTGCAGCTATTGATGAAGCTAGGCTTAGAGAGGTCAGTATTCTCTGTCTTCCGGAGCTGGCAATTTCCGGGTACGGGTGTGAAGATGCTTTTTTTAGCGAATATGTAACGGAGTCTTCGCTGGAAGCCTTAGAAAAAATTGCGGCAGTTTGTGAGGATATGGTAGTGTGTGTAGGATTACCCGTAGTAGTCGAAAATAGCCTTTATAATACCGTTGCCATGATTTTTGATGGCGAGATAGTAGGGCTTGTACCTAAACAAGAACTTGCCGGAGATGGCATTTATTATGAACCCCGTTGGTTCAAGCGGTGGAAGAAAGGAGAAGTTATAGATTTTAAGTGGAAAAGAATAACTTGTGAATTTGGAGACCTTACCTTTGAGATAGATGGAGTTCGGATAGGATTTGAAATATGTGAAGATGCTTGGAATGGACAACGCCCCGCCCAAACACACTATCTGAATAATGTGGACATTATCCTAAACCCAAGTGCTTCTAATTTTGCCTTCGGAAAAACGCATACAAGAGCTGCCCTTGTTTCAGAAACCTCTAGGGCTTATAGTTGTACTTATGTTTATAGTAATCTTTTGGGAAATGAAGCCGGCAGGATTATTTTTGATGGAGAAATCTTAATTGCACAAGGAGGAAAATTATTAGCAAGAAATGAACGCTTCTCCTTTAAAGATTATCAAATTTTAGCCATTACAGTAGATGTACTCGCGCTAAGAACCAAAAAGAAAAAATCCTTTAACTTTGAATACGAGCCTCCCCTTGCATTGTTCGATATGGAGGCAACTTTACTTGAGGCAATCTCAGAACCGCTTCCTGAACTTGCTCCCTATGAATCCAAAGAAGAAGAGTTTCTATGTGCGGAAACGCTTGGGCTTTTTGACTACATGAGAAAAAGCAGGAGTAGGGGCTTCGCGCTATCGCTCTCTGGAGGGGCGGATTCCTCTGCTTGTGCCGTTCTTTGTGCCAAAACCTTTGAAAGAGCCGAAGAAGAGTTAGGGAAAAAGAAACTATTGGAAAGATTAGCTTATGCGAATCTTAATCCTAAAAAATCTATCGTTCGCCAGATGCTCACCTGCGTCTATCAGGCCACAGGCAATAGTGGAGAAAAAACCCTCGAAAGTGCCATAAAACTTGCTAATGAGTTAGACGCAACCTTTTATCAATGGCAGGTAGAGGATATTCATCAGGCGTACATAAACCTCGCAGAACAATCACTCGGAAGACCCCTTAGTTGGGATAAGGACGATATCGCGCTCCAAAATATACAAGCAAGGCTACGCGCTCCGGGTATATGGATGATTGCCAATGTTTTCAACTCACTACTCCTTACTACAAGTAACCGAAGTGAGGCAGCAGTAGGATATGCTACTATGGACGGGGATACCGCCGGAGGGCTTGCTCCCTTAGCCGGTGTGGACAAAGCCTATTTGAGAAAATGGCTACTTTGGGCGGAGAAAGCACTGCCGCTTCCTGCCCTCAGATATGTAAACCAAATGCAACCCACAGCCGAACTTCGCCCGTCTGAATTTTTACAAACAGATGAAGATGACCTCATGCCCTATCCGATATTAGACTCAATACAGAAATTAGCCGTGATAGAATACCGGTCTCCCGTAGAGTGTTTTACAATCCTAAGAGGAATCTGCCCCGATATTTCGCTAAAAAAATATATCCGTAGGTTTTTTACATTATGGTGTCGAAATCAGTGGAAAAGAGAACGTTATGCTCCTTCTTTTCATTTAGACGATGAAAATCTTGACCCCAAGTCTTTTTGCCGATACCCCATTCTTAATGGAGGATATGAAGACAATCTAGCCTTAATGGATAAAATATAAGTAAATTATGCTATATGCCAATCTCTTCATCGGGCTGCGGCACCTGCTCGCCAAAAAACTCCAAACACTTATCGCTATACTTGGAGTTACTTTTGGGATTGCGATGTTTATCTTTATGTCCGGAGTGGTGGAGGGGGTAAACGAAGTACTTGAAGTATCACAGCTAAGTACTACGCCCCATATCCGGCTTTATAATGAAATAGCTCCTTCTAAAATAACCGTAGTAGAAAAAGAATTTCCCACTATCCCCGTTTTAGTAAAACTATACCATCAAAGACCCAAAGAGGAAAAACTTAATATCAGAAATTTATCACAAGTATTGACCTCCTTGGATATGAACACCGAAATTGAAGGAATTTCGCCCCAGGTCAGTACTCCAGTAATGTATCATTATGGCTCAACGCTACTGAATGGAAATATACAAGGGGTAAACGTAAGGGAAGAAGATAAACTATTTAAACTCGGTAGAAAAATAAAAGCCGGAAAAATGGAGCGTTTATTAAATGTCTCTAACGGAATTATCATGGGGGCAGGCTTAGCCAAAAAACTGGAAATAAATATTGAGGACAATATAATGATTACAACTCCTCAAGGACAGCTTTTTACGCTCAAGGTAATCGGAGTTTTTAAAACGGGAATGGGGCAGATAGATAACATAAGAAGTTATGCAAATATCCCTATGGTACAAAAAATGCTGCAACAAAATCCCACTTACATTACAGATATTCACATTAAGATGAAAGACCGTACAACGGCAAAAACAGCAGCTCCGATAATGGCAAAGAACTATGAATGTAAAGCCGAAGATTGGGAAACCGCTAATGCCGTTATTTTACAAAGTAATACGATTCGCGAAATCATGAAATTTGTCGTATGTGGAGCCCTGCTTGTTGTAGCAGGGTTTGGAATCTACAATATTATGAATATGACTATCAATAATAAAATGAAAGATATTGCAATTCTGAAAGCAACCGGGTTTTCGGGAAAAGATGTAATGATAATCTTTCTTTTTCAATCAATCATTGTAGGATTTTTAGGGGCTTTACTCGGGCTAATAATGGGATTTTCTTTTTCTTATGCAGTGTCTCGCGCTCCATTTGACGGAGGAGATTTTCTCGATATTGACCATTTTCCTATCAGTTTCAATCTCTACTACTATTTTATCGGAATTGTATTTGGAATGGTTACCACAATTCTTGCAGGCTTGTTACCGGCAAGAAAAGCTGCCAAAATAGACCCTGTAGCTATCCTCAGGGGATAGAATGTGCAACTATTTCTGTCAAAATGTTATAAAAATTAGTACCCTACCTGACATTATTTTAAAAGGGAAAAAAGAGTAACTTTATTGTATAGAACTAACCCATGTAATTGGGTTTTGAAGGGTTCATTTGACTATAATGGGTAAATATTGATAGGGCGTATCGACTGGAGTGGGTTATTGTTAAGTGGAAGTAGTGTGAGGTTTCACATTCGCCCAACATGACGGAGAGAATCGAATAAAATGTCAGGGAGCGTAAAAAATTAGAACCTTTTGGGAGATAATTCGTTAAAAGAATTATTGTATTAATATTTTTCTTCTTGAGGCAAGCGATTACATATCTTTCTTTACTATTCTACCTCCTCTATTGTAATGGGGTCTCGCTCTATGTACATTATTGCGGGGCAGAAGTTGCCTCTGTCAGTCTCTACGTTGAAACCGTAGGCTGCGTGTGTGAAGACGGGTACGGAGAAGAAGATAACGATTGCTGCGAAGACAAGAGTAAAAGCGTAAGAAATGGAGATAGCCATTCCCAAAGCCCCAAAACGCTTATACAAATACCTATAGTGGAAGCAGAAGTGTTTTCTGCCTCATGTTTTTATCAAGGTCTCTCCTCGGAGGCTAACTTTTACCCTACACCTTATATACACGCACCTCCGGAAGATAAGCCGCTTTATCTCCTGCATGGGGTATTTATTATTTGAAAAAATAGGACACATCTAAAGTATCTTACTTGGCACTTTTGCGCCAGGTGAGGTTGAGTTTTTTTATTATCCTTAATATTTTCAAAAATCAATAAATACCATGAAAATTTCTAAAATATTTTTCCTTCTTATATTAATTGCCGCTTTCTCCGGGTGCGCCTCCCACAACAAACAATCACATTCAGAAAATAACGCTGAGGAGAAACTCACGGACTTCTCCTCTCAAATTACGCCCGTTCAAAAAGAAGCACTAAACGGGTGGCTTACCGCTTATTTTGACCTAAAAAATGCCCTTGTAGAAACCAATTCGTCTAAGGCAAAAGAACGGGCAGCGGCATTTACTAGTCAATTAAAGGCAACAGAAGCTACCGCTTTTCAAGGGGAAGCGGTTAGTTTTGTGGAGTTACATAAAAATGAACTACTAAAGCATCTCGAACAAACCGCAAGTGCTACAGACATAGAGGTACAACGGACACACTTCGTAGGAATCACCCAATCTGTATATGAAATAGCAAAGTCGTTTAAACCTAACACACAAAAAGTATATTATCAGTTCTGCCCTATGGCTTTTGATGATAAGGGCGGGTTCTGGCTAAATGAACAAGAGAAAGTATATAACCCCTATTTTGGGAATAAAATGCTGCATTGTGGAAAAGTAGTAACCTCTTTTTAATCTAAGTAGCATGAAAAAAATAATCCTATTGGCACTCGGAGCATTATGGCTCCCGGTAGCCGCTTTCTCTCAGGTTTTAAATGGTAATGTATTGGGTGCAAATCCCCAAACGGGAAAGTATGACCCTCTACCCGGAGCTACTTTGTTTTGGTTAGATACCGAAATAGGAACTGTTTCCGATACAGCAGGTAAATTTTCTCTACCCCGACACGAAAGTGTCGAAAGATTAGTGGTAACCTACGTAGGGTTTGCAGATGATACGCTTTTGGTAAGGCCTGATGTAAAGTTTATGAATATCGTAATGACAACGCCGTTATCATCGGACTCTGTGGTGATTAAAGCCCGAATATCTGGCAGTAATATCTCATCGATTGAGCCTCAATTACAAGAGTCTCTTAATCAAAGAGAACTTTACAAAGCCGCTTGTTGTAATCTTGGAGAGAGTTTTCAGTCCAATGCGACGATAGATGTAAGCTTTCAAGATGCAGTATCCGGTGCCAAGCAAATTAGAATGCTTGGACTTTCCGGCGTTTATTCCCAAATCATTACAGAAAATACCCCTTCTCTAAGAGGACTTGCCACCGCCTATGGATTAGGATATATTCCTGGTCCTTGGATGGAGAGGATAGACATCGCCAAAGGCGCCTCTTCTGTACTAAATGGATTTGAAGGACTTACCGGTCAAATTAATGTCGAATATAAAAAGCCAGAAAATAGCCCCAAGCTCTACCTAAACCTTTATACTAATCAGATGGCAAGAACCGAGGCCTCCCTCAATTACGCCACCCCGGTTGGGAAACAGAAAAAGTTTCATACAATGACCATGCTTCATGGAAATATTATTCCTATGCAAATGGACAGAAATAAAGATTTATTTGTGGACGAAAACTTACAAAAACAACTCGCGATACATCATCGTTGGACATACTTCGATAAAAACGGGTTAGAGTTCCAAGCAAGTATAAAACATATAGAAGAAAAGCGGGAAGCAGGGCAACTCATGGCTCATTCTGACCAAATTCATATAGACAATCCCTATGTAGTAGAGGCAAATACCCGCCGTACTGAAATCATGTATAAAAATGGCTGGGTTTCTCCTAAAAAACCCTACAAAAGTGTAGGCTTATCTGTAACAGGAATTTTGCACAACCAACATACAGCCTTTGGAAATAATCACTACAAAGGAAAAGAAGAAAATGTTGTAGCTAAATTGGTCTATCAAACTATCATCGGCTCTACCAATCATACGATACGAACCGGAATGAGCTATGTGTATGATAATTTTAATGAATCATGGAATCAAACCCCTTATATTTTGAAAGAAAATATTCCGGGCGTTTTTGGAGAATACTCATGGAAGCCTACTCCTCATTTTGATTTGGTCGCGGGGCTTCGGGTTGATTACCATAACCTGTATAAAACAATTATTACACCAAGAGTCCTCCTTCGTTATCAGCCTTTTGAGCAAACTGTTTTTCGAGTTTCTGCTGGAAGGGGTACAAGGATTGCGCATATTTTTGCGGATAATCCTGGCGTTTGGGTTAGCGGAAGGTCCCTTCAAATTACAAACCCACTACTGCCGGAAAGCGGTTGGAATTATGGGGCGAGTGCGCAACAATATTTTAAATTGGGCGGAAAAGAAGGGCGTATCATCATAGACTTTTTCCGTACAGATTTTACAAATCAAGTGGTATTAGATAGAGAAAACTCAAGCCTACTTCGTTTCTATAACCTTTCTGGTAAGTCTTTCTCTCAAATATTTCAGGTTGAAGCAATGACAGAAATTTTGAAAAACTTAGAATTGAAGGCTGCTTTTAAATGGAATCAAGTAAAAACGCAATATGAATCCGGAATGAAAGATGTCCCCTTTACTCCAAAGGTAAGAGGATTACTTACACTCTCATATAAAACCCCTTCCGAAAAGTGGGCTATAGATGTTACAAGTCATTATACCGGTAAATCCAGAATCCCATCTCTGGCAGAAAATCCGGCTGCAGCAGGCTGGAAAACAGAATCTCCGGGTTTCTTCTTACTCTATGCCCAAATTACCCGAACGCTTGGTCCAATAGACGTTTATATTGGAGGAGAAAACCTCACTAATTATACCCAAAAAAATCCAATTATTGGGGTAAGTGAACCATTCTCCCCTTATTTTGATGCTACAATGGTGTGGGGACCGGTGTATGGAATTATGGGCTATGCTGGATTAAGATGGACAATTAAACGCTAATCTTATTCCTCTGTTTCACGGTAGCGTGGGTAGCGCATAGATATTTCCTTTTCGGAGTTTAGGAGATACTCGCTCTACTATTTTCATTACAACGCCGTCCCTTTGGGTTGAGTTCAGCTCCAAAGGGACGGCGTTATTAATTATTTGCCCAGAACCATCGTATTGTAGAGGGCTAAAGGTCTTATTGAATCAATATTTTTCTAACAATCTCTCCATGCTTTGTAATGATTTTTAACAGATACACTCCTTCGGAAAGCGAATCCACATGAATATTTTGATTGACTATCATTGTGGTAGGATAACGTTCTTGCATGATTATTTTACCAGAAACATCATACATCAGCCAATCAATTTCAGAGGGGTTTAAAAGTTCAATATTGATAGTAAAGCTACCATGAGACGGATTAGGAGCAATAACCAAAGTTTGAACCCCTGCGAGTGTTTCTTCAATCCCAACCGATTCCGAGACAGTAACCGTAAGCGGACGTATGCAGCCGTTGGCATCTGAGACCACACAAGTATAGGTTCCAGAAAATAGCCCGATAGCAGTTTGTGTAAATTGAGGAGGAGTCGTCTGCCATGAATAATTATAGGGAGGGGTTCCCCCTGACGGTGTTACGGTTGCAGTACCATTTCCGCCTCCCGTATTGGGCGTTGAGGTGCCACTCAAACCAATTGCCGGAGGTTGGGATACCGTAGCAGTAACGATAGTACTACAGCCCGAAGCATCTAATATATAACAAGTGTAAGTACCCGCGTTCAAGTTGATAATCGTATCATTTAAAATCCCTGTATTCCAAGAATAGGCATAGGGTTGCGCCCCTCCAGAAGCTATTGCTACAGCAGTTCCGGTTTTGTCTCCAAAGCAGAAAATATCCGTTGCGTAAGAAACAGCGGCTACTTGACAAGCGGTAGAACAGGCTGGTAATCCTGCAAGCGCGTTTATTACAAGGCTTTCTCCATTATTATCTAAGACACGAATAGGGTAAGTAGAAGGAGGGGAGATAGAGACTCCTGTAGCAAAACTGGTCCAAGTAACTACATTTACGGCACACCCTGGCGGGAAATTACATCCAACTAAACAAGCAGAGCAATCTTGGGTAAGGGATTGAGATTGCCATGAATACGGTCCTGTACCTCCATTTACATTGAGGTTACCTAAGGTATCTACACAGACTTCCATACAACTATTGACAGAAAGCTGTATGGTATCGGAAGCTCCACAACTAAGAGTATAGGTAATAATATGATTACCAGCCCCTGCGGCTATGGGGTCAAAGGTGCCTATAGTGCCATTGGTAATCCCGTTTCCACTCCATGTTCCGCCGGCAGTATTGGCAGAAAGGTTTACGGGGCTACCATCAGTACAAAATGTACCAGCATTGAGAATGCCTGCATCACAACATATACCGGGGATAATACTAACATCATCTATGAAATAATAGGCAAATGGATTGGCGAACCCTGTGCTACCTGTATTTTGGACAGTAGTGGCGGTATTATTAAAAAAGTTGCCAATCACAAAATATTGCTCTCCTCCGCTTGCGGTGTACTGCCATTCCATTCTGACCCACCCACTATCATTGAGTATGACTCCGCCCGCCCATTCAAGCTGAGGAGTAACCGGAAGCGGAACCGTATTGACACAATGACTTACTGGAAACTGTACAAATCCGGAGGATAAATACACCCCTATTTTATCTACGGCAAAAGGAACTGTATCGGCGAGTGAAACATAAAAGGATACACAATAAGTTTGCCCGGCTACCAAGGGAGAGGATAGACTACCTTCTACATATTCCCGATAGGCATTTGCGGTAGCATCATACAAGATAATTCCCGCATAAGCATCTCCGGTTCTTGGTGCTTGGCTTCCCAACCATGAATTGGGGGCAGAGGTAGGGAAAAAGCTATTCAGACAAGTAGAAAACCAATCCGGAGTGGAACAAGTATCTAATGGGTCAGGGTTCTCCCAATCGTTAAGATTAGTATAGCCCGCCCCCGAAAATCCGGAACAGGTTACGTTAATATTTTCAAATCCAGGATTAAGTACCAGATTTTGGGCGAAGCCCAAGCCACAGCAGAAAAAGAATAGCAAAAATAAAAATATTCTCATTTTAAATAGAAATTATGAAATGACGGGTTCAAGTAAATGTTATAGAATTAATGCTTGGATTTATTGTCATTTTTTTCACTAAATAGTTTGGACTTGTGCTGCTCTCCCTCTTCTCCAGAAGATAAAGCATTACGCATATTGGTATCCGATTGGAGGTTACGGAGCTTATAATAATCTAATGCACCGAGATTTCCACTTTTAAAGGCTTCGGCAAGTGCTTCATTTACTTTGGCTTCTGCTTCTATCATCTTATGTTTGGCTTCCATTTCACGTATTTGGGCCTCTTTTTCCTTGAGAGTAAGCTCATATTCTCTTACTTGTGCATGTTGCTTTTTGCGCTCTCCATCTGCTTTCAATTGCTCCATTTCTAGCTCTGCCCCCCTATCTCTCCCAATTTCTACATTTTTTATCTCCACAGAGATTACATGATAAATGGTGTTTTCTTCTAGTTCTTTACGCGCTTGGTTCAGGTCGCGCCTTACCTTATTCATGTTTTTGCGTGCCAATTCTAATTCATTGAGTATCAGATTATTTCGCTTTGCAATGGTATGTAGCGTCTTATAAGCTCCGTCAAGGTCTTTGTTGGACTCTTCGAGGCTCATCCTTAAAAGAGAAAGCGCGTTTCTGGCTTCTTCTTCTTTCTTGAGGACTCCGGTTAGCTCCTTAACTACGAAACTCAAATCAGCCTCATCTAACTTTTTATGGGTTTCTTCTAATTTAATCTTAATCGCCTTAACAAGTGCGATAGCTTCATCTTTGATTGATTCTGCCTCATTAATTTCATTGATGGATTCTTCCATTTCACGATTTGCGGTACTAATTCCTTTCTGTATCGCTTCTGATTTATTAGGAATCTTATAGATAGTGGTATAGGCTTTATTTACTTCTTTATAGGTGTCCGAAAGGTCTTTGTAACAATTATTTAGAGATTCGCTAGACTCTGAAAGTTCATTATAGGCGGCATTACATTCCTTTATACAATACTCTATTAGGCGGTAGGCATCATCTTCTATAATGGATTTTTCCTCCTCCCATTCCTTGATTTTGCTTAGAACTCTATGCTGCTCTTCTATAATATGCCTTAAACCCGATTCGCAGCGGTTTTTCTCTAAGTCTATTTTTTTTCTTTCTTGTTCTAAAAAACGTAATTCATTTTCTGTTACAGATTTCTCACTGCCTAGATTTTTTTCAAAATCTTCTAATGTTTCATTGATTTTAGTAATCAATAGTCCATCTCTTTCTTTAAGAGTAAGAATTTCTTCCTTTTTGAGAGATTCTTCTTCGTTTAGTTTTTCCATGGCACTACGGGACCTCAAGATGTTCTCTTCTTTTTGTAAGAACTCTTCTGATTTTTTTTCAGCTTCTTCAAGGTGTTTTCGGGCAAGAGTCATTCTTTTCTTACCATCTTCCGGCTCAAGAATATTAGATACCTCGGTAGGATTTTGTAGCACTTCGTGGTAGGTATTAAGAGAACTAATATTAGACACTAATTTTTGTTCAATTCTTGAAATAATTGTATCGTCAGAGCCGGC
>CAUJFT010000034.1 GCA_963169475.1 Bacteroidota bacterium
TGACCTTGGTGCTGATTCTTTGGACATCGTAGAGTTAATTATGGAGTTTGAAAAGGTATTTAATCTCAGCATTCCTGACGAAGCCGCTGAAAAAATCGTAACGGTGGGAGATGCTATAGCATATCTTGAAAACAATTCTTCAGCTCAAAATTAATAATAAATGCAAAACAGAAGAATTGTCGTTACCGGAATGGGTGCGCTCACGCCAATAGGACTGAATGTCCAGGCTTATGCAGACGCGCTTTGGGCTGGAATGAGTGGCGCAAACATGATTACCCGTTTTGATGCCGCTAAGTTCAAAACAAAGTTTGCTTGCGAACTCAAAGGGTTTGACCCAACATCCTATATTGATAAAAAAGAAGCCCGCAAAATGGACCCTTTTACACAATATGCCATTGCTGTTGCAAGACAAGCAATTGAGGATGCACGTTTCGATTTTTCTTCTGTGAATAGAGAACGGTTCGGCGTAGTCATGGGTTCCGGTATTGGCGGGATTCAAGTATTTTATAACGAAGTAATGGAATATGCAAAAGGGGACGGGACACCGCGCTTTAACCCCTTTTTCATTCCTAAAATGATTATTGATATTGCACCCGGGCGAATTTCTATTGAACATGGCTTAAAGGGACCAAACTACTCCTCTGTGTCGGCTTGTGCTACCTCTTCTAATTGTATCATTGATGCTTATATGCTCATCAAAATGGGGTATGCCGACATTATGGTGGCCGGAGGCTCTGAGTCTGCCGTTTCTGAAGTTGGGATAGGGGGATTTAATGCAATGAAGGCACTTTCCGAAAATAACGAAAATTTTCTTACTGCCAGTCGCCCTTTCGACAGTACTCGAGACGGGTTTGTGATGGGAGAAGGAGGAGGAGCATTAATTTTGGAAGAATATGAACACGCCTTGAAGAGAGGCGCGCATATTTATGCTGAACTTGCCGGAGTAGGAATGTCGGCAGATGCCTATCATATTACAGCACCTCACGAAGAAGGCGAGGGGGCAACCCAAGTGATGTGGAATTGCCTCAAAGATGCGGGACTTAAACCCGAATCTGTGGATTATCTGAATATGCACGGAACCTCTACTCCGCTTGGAGACGTAGCCGAAACTAAGGCAATCAAAAAGGTTTTTGGAGAACATGCCTATAAAATGAACCTAAGTTCGACTAAATCTATGACGGGGCATCTCTTAGGTGCCGCAGGAGCAGTGGAGGCTATTGCCTCTATTCTAGCAATCAACAATGGGATAGTTCCTCCTACCATTAATTTTGAAGTAGCAGACCTGGCATGCGACTTGAATTATACGTTTAATCAGGCGCAGAGAAGGACAATTGATGTAGCAATAAGCAATACTTTTGGATTTGGGGGGCATAATGCGTGCCTTTTATTCCGTAAAATGGAAAATTAATAGAACCCACGCCAATACCTAAATACCTTTTCATAGTAGGGGTGCTAAGTATCATTAAATTTTTTAACTTGTTTTTATCAAAGGAAAAATCCTTTGTGAGAGAGGTTCGCAGCATTAGCGGATATACTCCAAAGGAGGTTTTTTTATATCGCTTGGCTTTCTCTCACAGTTCTTTAATCGGGGGGCAACCCTCTTATAAGATAGACTCTGCAAAGTATTGTAATGAAAGGTTAGAGTTTTTGGGAGACTCCGTGTTAGATACAGTAGTGGCAGACTACCTATTCAAAATTTACCCGCGTAAAGACGAAGGCTTTTTGACGGAAATGAGGTCAAAAATTGTAAATAGAAAGTCCTTGAATGAGATTTGCCGCAAATTGCGCCTTGATAGTCTTATAGCCCACAATCAGTCTGGAAGCATCAATGAATCTATGTATGGAGATGCACTCGAAGCATTTATAGGGGCAATATACTTAGATTTGGGTTATGGAGTAGCCCAGCAATTTGTCCTAAATAAAATTATCTCTTCCCTTATCAAATTAGATAATGTGGAAGACCAAGTGATTAGCTATAAGAATAAGCTGATTGAATACACCCAAAAAAATAAAATGGGAATACTCTCCTTTGAGGTAATAGAAGAGCAAGGTTTTGGACATCAAAAAACCTTTATCGTTCAGGCTAAGACCGGAGATAAAATATTGGGAACGGGTGTCGGAAAAAATAAGAAAACTGCCGAACAAAAAGCCTCCGAAGACGCTATTTCACGCCTTAAAATTAATATTAGTAACAAATAAGCCTTCCCTTTATTATCCGCAGTCCCCAAAATGTAAGACTACTCACTAATTAGGATAAAAATAGACATTGGGGAATAGCAGAAAAGTAGAAAACCTACTTATTGTAAGTGCTTGACCAAGATTAGTTTATGTTAAAATCCGATAAATTGAGGATTATATTTTTCAATGTTAACTAAAAATTGATTCACCACGCAGAAAATCTCATCTTTTTTGGGGTAGCTTTCGGTGCCTATCAATTGAGTTTTTATTTTTTGCCAAAGGGTTTCAGCAGTATTTAATTCTGGAGAATAAGGAGGTAAGTAACGAATAAAAACCTTCTTTTTACCAACATAGGGTCATTTTTTGAACGATTTTAGCCTTGTGTATGCTAGCATTATCTAACATCTTTACAAATATTAAAAGGCAGATTACTCAAAAAATTTCTTAATCAGTTGGAACTACTTATTAACTTCACCTTCTTATTGTATATCAATTAAATTTTCACAAAAAAATTTTTATATTCTTAGTTTCCCGTTATATTTGAAACCGATTCTTGGAATCGGTTAATTTGTTTTATTTTAAGTAGAAAAATATTAATCTGTATGAAGAAAAGTTACTTATTCTTATTCTTTGCTTCGCTTTTACAGGGAATGTCTAATAACCTTCCCGCCCAATACGCTCAATCAGCAGAAACAGAAGACCTCGTAATCAAAAATGTGTATAACCGGACAGAACCTCTGAAAAAATATAGTCCTGAATCAGAAGATGTTTCCAAAAGAACCCTCAATTCTAAACACTTTCAGGTTTCTAGTGGAAAGTATGAAGCGGTAATCGGGGCAGGTCCTATGCACTATTGGGAAAATAACGAATGGAAAACGATTGCGACCGAATTAGCTCCTAACCAGTCTGGTAATCATACACAATATCCGTATTACAATCGTTGGAACTATTTTAAGACTTATTATGGCAAGTCAGGAGCTGGGATTAAAATGAACTTTCCGGGATTTTCCTTAGATTTATGGCAAAATATCGAGAAGAAATGGCTTGATGCTTCCGGAAATGAATTGTCGTCTTTGGAGATTTTACCCGGAATACAACCCACTTCCTCCGATAATAGCTTGGAATACCATAATGTATTTCCAGATGTAAAGGCGAGAGCGATTCAGCTTTCTTATGGTTTAGAAACAGAATATTATCTTGAAAGCCAAGCAGCCTTAGCAAATGCTCCTCTGAACGCAGGGTTTTTAGCCTTTTCGGAAGTAATAAGCCTCCCCTCCGGTTGGAAAGTAGAAGGCAAAGGAACGGTAAATGGCGGTTTTTTTGAGAAAATCCTTATTCTAAACCAGAAAGGAGAAGAACAGTTGCGTTACCAACGTCCCTATTTTGAAGATAATTTGAAAACGGCTTTGCAAGGGAAAGACCGTAAAACCGAAAAAAGAATCAACGGTGCGTATCATTATTACATTGCAGGAAGTGAAGTTACTCTTTCTGTATTAATCCCTGCCGAATGGGTGTTGTCCCCAGAAAGGAGATTCCCTATAAAAATAGACCCAATAGTTACTACACCCGGACCCGGAGGAGCACCCAATGCACCCGGTTCTGTGATTACCTATAATTCTTATGGTTCGACCCAAACCGCTGATTTTAGCTCACCCACTCCCTCTATGAGGGTAGGCTTTGAAGACGGTAGTTTCGGAAATAGCTGGTATCAGTCAGCGATGGAATTTGATGTAACGTCTATTCCAAATACCGCAGGCTTGATAGCTTCTTCCATCTGTAATGTGGAGCTTTACATGTTCCAACAAAATTTTGACTATCCTACCGGGCAGTGTGCTAATATAGAGGGAGCGTTTAGAATTGTTCATCCATTTAATGGAATTTTTCCATTGAGTGCGCCGCCTATCGCTGTTGACCCGGAAGTTACTAACGGATTTCCCTATACCGGTGTGTACGGGTGGGGTAACTCCGCAGGAGGAGGAAATATCGCCTATAATACTGCAAACGGCTGGAAAGGCCCCTATAACCTTGGACAACAAGCAAATTTAGACCTTGCGAATAGTATTCCATTAGATTATTATCACGTAGGAATTAAAAATGAACAAGGGGGGCATGGAGACCCAACGTTTGATTGCTCTTGCTTTCTTTGTTTGTGTGTGTGCGAAGATGATGATTATATTGATTTTTCAGGAAATGATAATATTACACAACAGCCTTACTTAGTAGTAACCTATGTTCATTCTATCCCGAATCCAGCAACTGCATGTGGAGATGGCACCGACACTAATCCTAATAATGATTGGTTTGTCTGGGGTTTTTCTGGTACAGATTTATTGCTAAATCCTCAAAATGTGGTTTTAGGGGGATTCTATCAAGCTACCGGGGTGAATGTAGTGTCTTCCAATCAGTGGCCCTCTACGGGTGTTCCTAGCGCGGCTACCGGGTGGGACGGCTGTTCTGTAACCTCCGGGCATACGGTGGTTTATAAGCGTTGCGGCTTCCCTTGTGGGCAGTATGATGTGGTGATTGGAGGAATAAATGGAACCGGTGCATTATATCTTAATGGAAACCTTGTACCCGGTGCAGCTAATATTACTGGACCTCAAACGGTATTGTCTAATGTAGTACTTGATGCTTCGTCTAGTATCGAAATTCGCCAAATTTCTGGAGGAGGAAGTTCCGGCATCACCGTTAATTTTAATCGCTTAGATAGCTGGCAAACCTTTATCGGAAACGATACCTCTCTTTGTATAGGTGCCGATTTACAACTTACAGGGGCTTTAAATGGAGGAGGTACCCTGGGTAACCTGCCTTGCTCCGGTGGCGCCCCCGGTACTTGCGGTCCACTCTCCTACTCGTGGTCTTCTAGTTGTCCGGGACTTTTTTCCGGAAATCCCACTACTCCGACAATCTCTCTGAATAACTATGCAGGGGGTAATTGCACGCTCTTTCTAACGGTTACTTCCGAAATCGGGTGTACAAGTACAGATGATATTAACATTACAGAGTTACCGCCCGCTGTCATTAGTGCTACTGCCCAACAAGGACAGGTATGCTCCGGAGATAATGTTTCTGTACTCCTTTCAGGCTTTGCTCCTGGCACTACGATTAGTTGGTCTGTATTCGGAGGAGCGGTGATACCCGGAGTTACCCCTCCAGCCAACCCTATAGCTATCCCCGCAAATAATCAAATTTTAGTACCAGTAACGGTAACCCCGGGTGTGAGTGCCAGCCAAACCGCCACGATTCAGATTATTCCATTCTTGAATTCCTGCCCCGGTATTCCGGCTTCTGTAACGGTAACGGTGGTTCCTAAGCCTCAAATTTCTCCTCTTGTTTCTAATAATGTGATTTGCTCGGGAAGTACGGTAGATATTTTATTGAGTAATTCCCTCAATATTCCGGTGGTTTATTCATGGTCAAGAACGAATGGGGGCATGAGTACAGGAAATGTAACCGGAATGCCTGTAAGCGACTTTTCGGCGCTCACTATTTCCGGTAACCTCTATAACAATACTGCAACGTCCCAAATTACTACATTTACGGTTACTACATTTGCCACAACTTGTGCGGCGGACCCTGTAAGTATCCCAATTACCGTAAATCCTACTCCCGTCGCTAATATTATCCCGTCAGGGCCTACTTCGATTTGTCAAGGTAGTAGCGTAAACCTAAATGCACTACCTTCGGGTGCCGGTTATACCTATACATGGAGTACGGGTAGTAATACTGCAAATATTTCAGTATCAACTGCGGGTACTTATCAAGTCATTGTAAGTAATGCCCAAAACTGTAGGGATACCGCTTCGGTTACGATTACTACAAACCCAATTCCTCCCGCTCAAATCAATGTGGTGGGCGGAAATACCATCTCTTGTGAGGGAAGTCCGATTATACTAAATGCCTTTGCCGGAAATTACGCGTATTCATGGAATACGGGCTATGTGGGTCCTTATTATACCATAAATCAGTCGGGTACTTATTCGGTTACGGTTTCTGACCCTAGTACCGGGTGTAGTGCTACAAGTCTCCCTGTGAATATCACGATTAACCCTAAGCCCGATGTCTTTTTGGCTGCAAGTAATTTGGGGACTTCTCCCATTTGCGAAGATCCAGCACTCTCGCTTAACGTGGGGATATTCCCCAATGGTGGGGGTACATCTCCTTTACAATATACTTGGCATCTCACTGCAAACGGGACTTCTAACGTCATTCTATCCGGTAATCAATCTTCTATCCCAGCGGACTTACCGGCGGGTGTTTATTCTACGGGAACTTATTTTGTGATAGTTACTGATGCCAACGGATGTATGGATACTACTAATATTTTTTCAGTAAATCCTAAACCTATTGCAATAATTACTCCGCTTGACAGTGCGACGACAAAGTGTGAAGGGGATACATTGGTATTTAGTGCCTCTGGGGGAGGTAATTATTCATGGGGTATCGATAATGGCACGATGATCCCTTCTTATTGGACAGCAAACCTGCTTTATGCTACCCATTCTGGTACTTATTCAGTAATTGTATTAGATGCGAATGGATGTACAGATACAGCAATGACTCCCGCCCTCACTTTTAATTCTACGCCAACCGTACAAATTCTTTTGTCTCCAGCATTTGACAGTGTACTATGCCGGAATGAAACGGTAATGATGAATGCTAGCCCTACGGGTCTTGCGGGTTATCAGTGGTATCTGAATGGGGTGCAGATTCCGGGTGCTAATGCAGACTCCTACTCTGCAAGCTGGGAAGGAAACTACTCTGTAGAAGTAACGAATAGTGCAGGGTGCGCTGCCGTGGACTATCAAATGATTAGTGTAGTGGATACTTTATTGATTGATATTATTTCAAGCCAACCCGATTTAGCATTCTGTCAAGGGCAAGGGGAATTAATCCTTACGACCTCTCAGGGTGGGTCAAACTATCAATGGTTTATGAATGGGATTCAGACTTATATCGGTAATCCTTTTACCGTAAATAGCTCAAATTTTGTGAATCCCGGCGTAATCAATGTTACAGTAACCAATGGAGCAGGGTGTGTTAGCCATGATATGATTCAAGTATTCATGGATACGATTCCTGTCCCTGTTATTACTAATATTCCTTCTAACGGGACAGTTTCCTTATGTGAGGGAGATGTCTTTACACTTCAAGGCTCTGGCGGACCTTCTTATACATGGTATCATAATGGTCAGCCGGTAGGAACTGCTCAAAATTATACGGTTACGGCAAATGCAAATACAGGCTGGACCGGTTTATATACCCTTGCTATTACCACTAATGGCGGGTGTACGGCAAGTACAATCCTGAATCCGGTAACGTTTCTTGCTAATCCGGAACCCTACGGCGCGCTCTATGCTATTGGAAATACACACATTTGTAAGGGACAAAGTATAACGCTTGTTTCTACCGGAGTTACGGGCGATATCCTATGGACAAAAGATGGTAACCCCATTCCTGAAACCGCAGGGCAAGCGCAGATTATTGTAAGCGAACCGGGTACATATAATATAGTGATTACTAATATCTGCGGAACTTATACTTCGGTTACTCCAATTACGGTTACCCAGAATGATAATATTTTTGCCAACTTTGATTATGCTCCAACGTTGATTCATCCTACAGAACTAGTGCTATTTTCTAATTATAGTATCGGTGGAAACTTTGCTTCGTGGGAGTTTGGGGACGGTAATCAATCCACTTCTTTTAGCACTCAACATGCTTATCTCGCCCCCGGCGAATACCAAGTTCACTTAATGGTTTCAGACGAATTGGGCTGTTCTGATGACACTACCGCTACGCTTACCATAGTTCCTTGGGGCGAGATTTTCATTCCCAATGCGTTTACTCCTAATGAAGATGGAACCCATGATTCTTGGGAAATCTATTATGCCGACTTAGAAGGAATACTTACCCGCGTATATGATAGATGGGGAACGGAAGTCTTTCAGACAACAACCCCTGATAAACATTGGAACGGCATGAATATCAATGGAAACCCTTGCCATTCCGGAGTGTATTTTTATACGATTACGGCTAGTAAACGAAATGGAGATAAGGTGTCCTATAAAGGGCATGTTACCCTTATTAAATAAGGATTTTTGAAAGAGGCAGTCCAAAATAGGCTGCCTCTTTTTTATGTAAGTATGAGTGAATAGAAAACTAAGGAAGTAATTATTATTTAAATAATTGACTATTAATTACTTATTCTTATTATTTGGTACTTATTTTTAACTATTTACTGCTTATCGGTAAAAAATGAAGAAAGCAGAATTGGATAAAATTATTGATTATCAAATACTTATGCAAAAAATAGAATATTCGTTTTTTACTCATTCATACTTACTGCATCTATTTCAGCTACAGAGGAATAGACTACTCAATATTTAATCAATGTTACAAGTTCCTTTGGGTATTAAAAAAAGCAGCCTTAGTGTTTTTAAATTTACAACTAAAAGGTAACCTAAAATAAATTTTGTACATTTGTAGTTTCTTGGTATCAAGGGTTAGTGGTCATTATAAAGCCGCACTCAATGAACAGCCCAATGTGATAATTTTTTGTGAGAATCCAAGAACATAATTTACTAAATCGTGGACAATATTATGAGTAGTAAAAAGAAAAACAAAAATGCCTATAAACAAATGAAGTTCAGAATGGGTGTTTTTCAGATTAAAAACTTAGAAAATAAGAAGATTTTTTTACAAACAAGTGCTGATTTAGACAGAGCGTATAATGGAGACAAATTCCAATTAAACATGGGGCTTCATTCAAACAAAGAATTACAACATGAATGGACTAAATTAGGTTCTGATAAATTTGAGTTTAGCGTATTAGATGAGTTAAAATTAGAAGAACTCACAACCGAATTAGAAGCAAAAAAAGAACTGAAAGAATTATATAAATTGCATCAAAACGAATTAATTGAAACAGGAATTTCTCTTTATTAACTCAATAAAACAATTACTTTCGTTTTTATTTCCCAAATATTTGAAAATAATTAACAGACTACGAACAAAGGTTTTGCGCTGGGCGTGCTGACGTACAAACTTGAGGCTTTATGCGTCTAATGAACTTTAGTAATAAATTGAAATTTTGTGTTCCGAAACCCGCCCGACCGCAAAGCCCCAAAGCGATAAGTGAAATTCTCCCTTTCACGAAACTATACAGAAAGCCATACAAGTGAAGCA
>CAUJFT010000035.1 GCA_963169475.1 Bacteroidota bacterium
ATATTTCCCTACCTTTGTATTCCTTGTTTTAGAATACTAAATATGAATCACCTTTCAGGAAGCCACTCTCCCTATCTGCTCCAACATGTACACAATCCTGTAAATTGGTATCCGTGGAATGAGGACGTATTGCGTTTAGCGCGTAAAGAGAATAAACTAATGGTTATCAGTATCGGATATGCTGCTTGTCATTGGTGCCATGTCATGGAAAAAGAATCATTTGAGGATACGGCAGTAGCTGCCTTGATGAATGAGCATTATATCTGCATTAAAGTAGATAGAGAAGAGCGTCCGGATATTGATAAGTTTTATATGGATGCAGTTACTATTATGACTCAACACGGAGGGTGGCCGCTGAATTGTATCACCCTTCCAGACGGAAGACCTATCTACGGAGGAACTTATTTCCCCAAAAATCGCTGGATAAGTATCCTCCAAAAAATTGCTACATTATATCAAGAAAGACCCGATTACGCGCTGGAATATGCAGAAAAACTCACAGAGGCTATCGCCCAAATTTCTAAAATAGAAGTAACCGATGAAATATTTAGGATAGAAAAAGAAGATTTTAATGCCGTTTTTCAGACCTTACTCCTACATGCCGACTTGCAGTGGGGCGGGAATGAAAGCGGGGGGAACAAATTCCCGCTACCGTCTCAACAACGTTTCTTATTAGAAGCCGCTTATTACACTAATCACGCTCCTCTAAAAGAATGGCTACATACGACCCTGAAAAATATGGCTTTAGGGGGAATTTATGATGCACTTGGCGGAGGATTTGCCCGCTATGCTACTGACCCTTATTGGCGAGTGCCGCATTTTGAAAAAATGCTGTACGACAATGCTCAACTTATTGGTTTATATGCACTTGCCCACCAAGATACTCCCAATCCTTTATTTAAAAAGGTGGTATATGAAACGATTCAATTTGTTCAAAAGCAGCTTACTTCTCCAGAGTTTGGGTTTTATAGCTCCTTAGATGCAGATATAGAGGGAGAAGAAGGCATGTATTATGTTTGGACAAAGCAAGAAATCTTATCAGTAATAACCGAAGGAGTCCCTGATGAAGGAAAGAGGCAAGCAGCGATAGGGATATTTTTAACACATTTTCATATAAAAGACAATGGAAACTGGGAACATGGCAAAAATGTATTATATTCGTCCGAATCAGAAGCTGATTTTCTATCCATTTTTGGGGAAGATACTGAAATTTATAGAGATTATTTCAACCAATTTAAAGAGAATCTCCTTAGAGTTAGAACCCAAAGAACAGCACCCGGATTAGATAATAAGATACTTGCTTCATCGAATGGCTTAATGCTAAAAGCCCTTTGCGAAGCGTCCTTTGTGTTTCAGGAACCGGAATGGCTATCCCTTGCTTTGCAGAATGCTAATTATCTCTGGAAACAATTTACCAATACCTCTCCCACAACCGAACACGAAGCCGGAATCAATGTGTATAGGAATGCCCAAAGAACAATCTCTGGTTTTTTAGATGATTATGCACTGCTGGCAAATGGTTACCTTTCTTTATATGGTGTAACGTTTGACCCCCAATGGGTAGCAAAAGCCGGAATGCTCATTCACGCAGCCATTATTCATTTTTATGATGAAAAATCAGGAATGTTTTTTTTCACAAAGGACGAAGATGAATGGGTTAGAAAATATGAAATTTCAGATGATGTAATCCCTTCTTCCAATGCAATTATGGCGGATAATCTTATGAAATATTTTCAACTAACCGGAGATACTCAATACCGGACAATGTATGAAAAAATGCTTGCAAATATGAAGGACAATATGCTCCAAAATCCCTATTGGAATAGTGCGTGGCTTGGGCTTGCCCTGAAAAATTTATATCCTCAATATGAAGTGGTTCTTTCAGGAAATAATGCCTTAGAAACACTAAACAAAGCAGCCGCTTTTTATTTGCCGGATTGTCTTTTTGCGGGAGGAAATGATACAGAAGTATTGCCTATCTTAAGGGGAAAAATCAGTAACCACTCCAAAATCTATGTATGTAGAAACGGGGCTTGTGGATTACCCGTAACGCTATGGGAAGACGCATTAGAGCAGATAAAACGCAAGTAATAGGAATCCGTGTCAGGTATCTTTTCATAAAACAACATAAACAGTTGATATACTCACTATCCATTGATTTATCAAAAAATAATTTTGACCTATCTCATCACCCATAATATAACAGAAAATTCTTCGCGATAAACGGGATTAAATAGCAATGTGTAAAGTTTATAGGAAACCCCTATAATTTAATACTTTGACAATCAAATATTTATTCATAAATTAGCACACAAATAATAGCGATTATAATACAAAAATATAAAAGAACGCGAAAAAGGCTTACTTAGATGAACAAGAAACCCTTGAAAAATTATCCGCCATCGGTATTGCTCTCTCAATCTTTGAGAGATAACAACATTAGCGATTCTTTATCTTTTGAGAAGATTTAATATCAACATTTCTATTAATTACGTTAAACATTGGGACATTATTCAATAAAAGAGTTGGAGTATCTATCCGGAATCAAGGCACATACTATCCGGATTTGGGAGCAACGATATAAAATCATTACTCCTCAAAGAACTAGTACTAATATAAGAAACTATTCTGACTTAGACCTTCGGCATATTTTAAATGTTAGCTTTCTAAATCATAATGGGTACAAGATTTCCAAAATTGCTATTCTTTCCAAAGAAGAAATTATTGAGTTAGTAGAGCGTATTTCTGTAGGAAAAGCCGATTATCCGATTCAGATTAGCACCCTAATTCTTGCAATGGCGGGCTTGGACGAGGTACGTTTCAATAAGGCACTCCGCCTCCAAATTGAGTTAGAAGGATTTGAAAAAACTGCCCTAAATATTTTGCTTCCCTTTCTTGAACGTGTTGGAATCTTATGGCAAAACGGGGAAATCAATCCCGCTCAAGAGCATTTTATATCCGGGCTTATCCGGCAAAAACTCCTTTCTGCTATTGATAACCTCCCCATTCCTGCTGATCCCAATCGCAAAAAATTCTTGCTTTATCTACCCGAAGGAGAGTGGCACGAAATTGGACTTCTATTCGCCTATTTCATTATCAAAAAAAGGAATTATAGGGTTATATACCTTGGGCAGTCTTTACCTTTGGAAGACCTCGAGAATACCATTCAAATTGCTGCGCCAGACGTACTTGTTTCCGCCATTACCAATAACCTTTCCGGCGAAAAACTAATTGAGTACTCAAAAAAATTAACCGAAATCTTCCCCAAAGGAGAAATTATCCTCTCCGGAACGCAGGTACTCAAAATAAAAAAACGATTCCCACATAGAATTTCTATCATGGAAACTATCCAGGAATTACTTGATTATTTGAGCAAATAAAAGAGTTTAATCGCTTAATGTATAGCTTCAACGTCCAAAACTTTACGTTCTATGTAGAGAACATTGACTCTTTTTTCAAAAACAAGTAACCTTGATTGATTTTTTCCGTTTAAAGAAAATATAGAGAAAAAAACGTAAAATTTTTTTATTTTACAAAAAAGTGGTTATTTTGCATCTTCGATTGGTTACCTTTTTTACTCACTGTACATAAAAAAACAAAAATGATAATGGAGAAACTAAAATTACTTGTATGTTTATTTGTTCTTGT
>CAUJFT010000036.1 GCA_963169475.1 Bacteroidota bacterium
TTAGACTAAATCTAAATATTGTGCAAATATAAACACTTTTGTTTTAGTAGCAAAAAAAAAACGAACATTATAAAAAAAAATCTACTCCGCGTAGTGGGCTTGGGTATTACTATGTGGAATCAAGTAGCAATTTTTTTCTCTAAGTATGAGTGGATAAAAAGCTAAGAAAATAGTTATCAGTTAAAACCGCCACTATTAATTATTTAATATTGTTATTTGCTATTCATTTTTTACCATTCACTACTACTTCTAGCTTATTTTATCCTAAAAATCCACACTACACTCATGTTTACGGGGCGGGTTTCTGTACCACCATTGATATTGGTCGTAAATGAGTGGGTGTGAGTCCCGGAAGCTGCACTTTGAAATAATCCTATGTCGGTATCGTGCGCATGATTTCCATCTGTAGCAATACTGTGGGTATGATTAAGACAAGGTCCATCTATTCTACCCAGAAAATTACCTGCAGTATTTTTTCCGTTCCAGCTTGCACCGCATTGAGACGCGTTATCATCAGACCAATCTCCCTCACAATTATCATTGAGGTTGTCGTCATAAGGAATCCATACGCCATTGGTTCCGCTATTCACATTTCCGGAGCTACCATTATGATTATGCAATCCTGCTGTATTGCTTGTTGTAGCCGGCGGGTCAATATCATGGGTGTGATTTCCGTCCGGATTAGTAGTACCGGTATGGCTATGAGAAGCGAAATCATCGGTCTGCATCGTTCCGCTACTTAGCTCTCCCCTCAAAAACCTTCCGGAAGGATTGAGGTCCGGAGCCAAGGAACCATTGTAAGGAGATTCTGCATCTATAATGACTTGTCCGTTGCACTCTACCCAACCCCAAGGCAGAGCCGGAGTTCCTACGATAGACTTATGCCAGGCCTGAATAGAACCAATAGGTACAGCCCCTACTTCTAACCATCTATTTCCGTTGTGAAACATTTTAACACTTGCATCGGTATCAAATACTTCTAACCCTATTGGGGGAGCGGCTATCGCCAACCGTTGAGTAGTGGTCATTCGGCTAACCAAGAAGCCTTGAGTAGAAGACTGCATTTCAAGCATAGCAGCAGGGTTTGTAGTATTCGTTCCTAACCCTATTCTATCCGTCAGGTTAGTGGGGTGCATAGTGCCGTCAGGGATATTTCTTGTCCAATCATAGTCATCAACGTTGATATTCAATAATGTAGAAAGCGTGCCTCCTCCATCAGTAAGAGACAGAATATTTGTTGTGGAATCAAAAGAAAGAGTGTTATTAGTCAGTGAGGCCAGAGAAACACTCAAATTTCCTCCGGCATCTACTACGGATAGCGTATGATTCGTATTATTGAAGGTTAGCGCAGAATTATATACACTAAGCGGCGTTATCAAGGTTCCGCCTCCGTCCGTTACAGAAAGGGTTTGTAAAGCAGTATTAAAGGAGAGATTCGTATTATACATATCAAGCGGAACGGTCAGGGTTCCACCGCCATCAGTGAGAGATAAAAGTTGGGTCGTAGGGCTATAACCCAAAAACGTATTATAGGAAGGTACGGGAAAGCGCACCCATTGACTCATGTTCCAATAATAAAAAGAAGAATCTGCGGTATCATAAACCAATAATCCATTCTCTGAATTAGAAACCGGAATAGAAAGCCTTTGTGCCGGAGTTAGCCGCGGGATAAGCATTCCTTTATTGGAAGCCGTTAAATCCAAAACGGCCGATGGGTTGGGGGCAACCGTACCAATCCCTACATTATTTTGTGCATACAAGAGACAATGAAGACCCAGAAGTAAGAATAAAAATAGAATACGATTCATTTTTGTAATGATTAATTGACAACTCTATACGTAATATTGTAAATTAGCTTTTAATAAAATATTTCAAAAACAACTCATAACCAGCATAGTACGATTTTTAATTACGAAAATTTCGATATAAATCCGCGCCTAAGTTACACCTTTTTGTGTCAATACAATATCCTTATATACTTTTATCAGGTTCTAATTATAGAAAAAAATATTCAAGAGGCTTCTCTCCCGTCATGTTGAGCAAGCGAAACCTCACACATACCCAAAACTCTGCCCGAAAGAGTGAAATGATTATAGGTTATATAAAATCATACCCAATACAGAGTTTTGATAGGGAGAATGAATATCTTGGTCTATAAAGCTATGCCCTTGTCAATAAAAAAAACAAGTAAGGCATGAAATTATATGCCTTACTTGTTCAAAAAATATCGGGTAGCGTGGTAACCACCGTTATATTACACCTTTTGTGCCGGAATCGTATTTTTCAATACTCTATATACTTTGAAGCTCTGGGAAATCCTATGACATCGCGAATATTTCCCATTCCCGTTACAAACATTATCAGTCGTTCAAAACCAATACCAAATCCGCTATGTGGCGCGCTTCCGAAGCGGCGCAGGTCTAAGTACCAACTCATTTCATCTGTGGGAATGTGCATTTCCTCCATTCGTTTTTTTAGTAGTTCTGTACGGTCTTCTCTTTGTGAGCCTCCAATAATTTCTCCAATTCCTGGGAAAAGCACATCCATGGCTGCTACGGTTTTGCCGTCAGGATTTAACTTCATGTAAAACGCCTTTATATCCTTGGGGTAATCAGAAACAATGACGGGTTTCTTAAAATGCTTTTCGACCAAATATCGCTCATGCTCTGATTGTAAATCTTTTCCCCATTCTACCTGATATTGGAACTTTTTTTCCTTATAAGGTTTTGAGTTCTGTAAAATCTGAATTGCTTCTGTATAGGTTATACGACTAAAATCATTTTCTACACAAAACCGCATCGTATCTAGTAAGCCCAAAGCCCTCCGCTCATGTTGGGGTTTTGATTTATCCTCTTCTACCAATCTTTTATCCAAAAATGCTAAATCCTCTTCACAGTTTTCTAAAGCATATCCAATTAAGTATTTAAGAAAATCTTCGGCAAGGTTTTTATTATCCTCAATTTCATAAAAAGCGACTTCCGGCTCTATCATCCAAAACTCGGCTAAGTGCCGCGTAGTATTGGAATTTTCGGCGCGAAATGTAGGACCAAAGGTATAAATCTTTCCTAAAGCTAAAGCCGAAATCTCTCCTTGAAGCTGGCCCGAAACCGTAAGGCTTGTTTCTTTTCCAAAAAAATCTTGAGAGAAATCTACTTTTCCCTCCTCATTTCTCGGTGGATTATCTAAATTAAAAGAAGTTACACGAAACATCTCCCCTGCGCCTTCGGCATCACTTCCGGTAATAAT
>CAUJFT010000037.1 GCA_963169475.1 Bacteroidota bacterium
AAAGGTAGTAAATCCTCCACAAAAGCCAGTAATTAATAACCATTTCCATTGCTTATTGACCATCTCATAGTTATCAAAATATCCCCCAAACAGTCCTATAAAAAAACACCCCAAGACATTTACCACCATAATTCCGAGTGGGAAGCCGTTTTTTGTCAAAGAATCTAATTGATAAGAAAAAAAATAACGTAAGGCACTCCCCACTCCGCCTCCAAAGAAAACAATAAGGATTGATTTTATATATTCATGCTTCATTATTAGTTCGATTTTAGTATATTTTAAACTAAAAATAATAAAAAAGGTTAAGTAAGTAGCTCATAAGTAATAATATTACCTCTTTAAAATTAGGCTTTGACTTTGATAATGAAAAAGAGGAATTAGATATCCCTATAGGCTCAAAAAGTGCAGATAGTATGGTTTTTATGATTGATTGGTATAATTTGTACTTTATCATCGTATTATAACTGCTCTTTTCCTCACCTCCCACAAGATAGAATCGGTCTCCATCAACAAAATAGGAACCAAAAGATAATCATTCCAAATAGAAATCTCTCTTTTAGAAAAAGTATGACGTGAGAGCCTATCCTTGCTTGCAGGGACATCAGTAAAAACCAGCCCTCCTTTTTCAAAGACAATAACGATTTTCTCCCTAAGGCTATCAGTCAGCCTACCCTTTTGTCCCAAAACATCGGGAGTATTTTCAATATTATATCGCCCCTCCTCTCCCATTTGATAATAAAACCGATTTTCAATCAAAGCCTTATCATTAAGCACAAACAACGCCTCTGAATGTCTCCGTATAAAATCTTCTTTTTTTTCCATCACGCCTAATTCCTCTTTCCCTCCCGCTCCCAAAACTCCAAAATAAAAGTTCCATACACCCAGAGAAACAAGACCACAAACCCACGACAAAAAAGGCACACCCGAACCAACCCTTCCTACCCACACCACAACCATAAGCGCGGGAATCATCGCTGTAAACTCTGCGTTTCCCGAAGCCAATAACACAATCAGTAGATGAAATCCAAGAATAACGAGATGAATCCCCCAAAAAAAAGACAAATATCCACCCTTTGAAACAAAATTTCCCTCCTCCGTCTTAACCCTTTTGATAAAATAAAAAAACACCCCGGATAAAAACGACACAACACAACCCAAACCAATTCCCCGCGCAACGCAAGAGCTACCCAACAAAAACAAAGTATCTCCATGAGCCTGCACAAATGACCGAAAAAAATTAATCGCTGTAAGCAAAAATGGGAGAAAACCCGGCACGATTCGTGCCTCCCCCGTCCCAAAATCATGTAAGACAAACCTCATCAATGACCCCACCCCTAACTGCTCAACACCCTCTAAAATAAAAACAACAACATAAGAAACCGGAATCAAAATAGCAACAGAAAAATAGATACAAACGCCCCAAAAACGTACCGACTTATCTACAAAAAACAACCCTAATCCCAGCCCAAGCCACCAAGCAATATGAATTTGATGAAACAAAGCACCTATAGCAGCAAACAATGAACACAAAAAAATAAACCGTTTATATCCCGAAATAAGAAACCGCAAATAAAACAAACTTGCCAACAGAGAACAAAACAAAGGAATAATGTAAGCCTCATTTTCCCCCGTAAATCGCCAAAAGCCAAAAGAAAAACCCATAATACATACCCCCAAAAAAGCCCTATGCGTACCCAAACCCATCTTTCTCAAAATACTATACATCACCCACAAACAACCGCCCCCCACCATGCCATTAAAAAACTTGGTAGCAGCCAAGACATCAGGCTCAAACCCCAAAACAGAAAAGAACCTCAACAACACAAAATAAAAAGCATTGTAAAGCAAATGATGGGGCAAAAATAAATCTTTCCCATAACGGATTGAAGCCCCATAATACCAAGCATCTACCCCGGAGAGCTTCACCGGAAAAAAAACATAAACCCCTGTAAGTACCAAAATAAACAACATAGGGTAATTAAAAACATCTGAATGACCCCTACCACCCCAAAAATAACGCATACAAAGAACATTACAAGCCTTCAATAAAACGGATAAACAATCTCCTCAAGCCTGAAAAATGAGAAAACTCCAAATTCTCCGGAGTATCAAATACATCATGATACCATCGAGGACCACCCATCGTATAAACGAAAAACCCCCTTACTCCATTTATCAAAAAAAAATAGTGATCACTATTGGGAGCATTCCTACGTGATTTAACAATAGGAACCGCCTTCATTTCCTCATTAAGTGTCGTCAGAAGAGCAAACTCATTAGTATGCTCAACTCCTCCCACCGCCATAATCCCATCACCTCCATTTCCCATCAAATCCAAATTAAGAATAAACCGAATCTGTTTAAGTGGAACAAGTGGGTCATTTTCTACATAGTAGCGCGAGCCATTTAGTCCGGTTTCTTCGGCTCCAAAAGCAATAAACAAAATAGAATATTTAGGAGGGTTCTGGACAAAATAATCTGCCAATGCCAACAACAAAGCAACTCCGGAAGCATTATCATTTGCGCCCGCAAAAATAGCATCTCCAACCTGACCAAGATGATCATAATGCGCTGAAATAACCACAAAAGTATCCTTTATTGCCCCGGTAACTTTGCCTATCACATTCTGCGTCTCTATCTCTTTAAGCTCACTCACAGTATGCCAATGCACCTCATGAGGATTTTCAGACAAAGAATCTGCCACACACTCCAACACGGGAATATTATCCTGCTCCCCCGAAAAACTTGCAGTAAGTTTGCTTTTACTAACCATTATGAGCTCTGGAGAAAGAGGTCTCAAACCATAAATTTTAGCAGCAGTAGAGGAACGCTCCTTATACGACTCCTTCTTCACGGAGTCCCTATTGATTTCAGGTGGAAGCCCCTCTTTAAAAAGTAAAGCACAGCCCATCGCTAAATCATCAGGAGTAAGTCCGTAGCCAGCATCTTCTATCACATTTCGCCCGTTAGAAGCAGGGGTAGTAGGAGAAAGAATATAATCTTTACCCATCTCCATAACCTCCCCATCAATCCTAACATCGGCATCTGAAACCACATTAAGATTTAGTGTAAAGTGCTGAAAATAGGGCTGAACAGTTTTTTGTGGAGGCTGTAGCCCGATGAGTCGAAATCTGCGTGCGATATATTCTGCCGCTTTAATGTGTCCATTTTTCGTATATCCTCTACCTGCAAAGCCTCTGGAACAAAGCATCGAAACCTCCTTTCGCGCATTAGCAAGTATTTCTTTATCTGGCAGGTCAAATTGTGCATAGACACTCCCAGTGAAAAAATAAAGAAGTAGAGTAGGTATGAGCTTTTTGATATTTATCTTACTCATTAGTGCTTATAGTTAAATTACATTTTTTATATTAAGTATGAGTGAGCAAAAAACTAAGAAAATATTCGTCAATTAAGACTTTGCTCACTCATTTTTTACTATTTACTGCTTATCAAGTACTAATGTTTTCTTAATTAGAAATTCCCCACATCACCCGACAAATTGCTCCCGAAATAATTTCCACTACCCGAAAAAAGCGCGTCAAACCGTTTATGAATCCCGTAACCCGCACTATTGCGGATAACCGAAAACCTTACCTCTACCTGCCCGCGCGCATAATCTCCCCCCACAACAATATTCCCCTTACCAAGCGTCCCGTAAGGGCTACCCTTACCTCCAAACTCGACTACACAATTCAACAATAAATTATTAGGAGAGTTATTAGCAAAATAAATCCCTGACCATGTCCCTTGAAGGTCGGTAGAGGCTTTCGTAAAAGTTATCGGATTCGTTTCCGTCCCTCGCGCCTCAATGGAAGAGGCAGAATCCTCCCCAACAACCGCCAAATAAGCATCAGGCATAAACTCCATCGTTACTCCTGCATCAAAAGTAAAATGTCCGCCATCTACAATACAAGCATTCATAATACGATAAGGAACCCCCGTAAACTCTGCCCTTGCGCTACTTGTAAGGTCGGAAAAATTACCGCCCTTATCTTCTCCGTACAAGGCAATCGCCCCTTCTAAATTGGCTCTATTAGGGTTATTATAGGTAGAATTATCATCTAATTCCCCTATTTGTGAAAAAGGGATATAGACAGGATAACCCTCATTCTCTTCAAAAGCGTTCTTATCGAACCGATTGAGTTTACCCGATGCCTCCGAAACATAAACACCATGCCCACCCGAAAGCCTAATATTGCAATTACTAAGCCTAACTTTCGGGTTTTTATCCTTAAAACCTAAGCCTACTGCCGCCTTTTCATACATCCATTGATGCTGTGTAGCACCAGCATGAACAATATCCGTATAAGCAATTTCATTATCCTTGTCAGAACCAATTATAATACCCGTCCAAGAACCTTTCATCTGATTTTTCCCCTCCAAAATAATCCTCTTATCTGACTTCCCAATAATATCTATCTCCCCTTTATCTTTCACATAAATACCCGACTGCTCCCCCTCAAACTGAATATGCACACCCGGCTCAATTTTCAGCTTACAATCACTGACTACCAACATACAATTTAGCACATAATCTACCCCCGCGCCCTTATCCTTAAAAACCACGTTTGAGGTAATCTCCTTCCCACAATCACCCTCATCAATAGGCGTAAATCTACACCCGGAAATAAACAAAACCCAGAGCAAAAAGCCCAAACAACTAACAACCTTAA
>CAUJFT010000038.1 GCA_963169475.1 Bacteroidota bacterium
CTTTGATTTTCCAGCAAAATAGCAAACCATAATGATGGTCTCTGCTCAATGGGCGTAAGGCCGTATGCCTTTTAATAGGCTTATTTTCCATGATTTATTCTATTTAAAAATACTTAAAACCAACTCAAAAATTTAACCTGAATGAGAATGGAATACAAAGATACAATAAAAAAGATAATCCTACATTTAGCAAGCGAAGGAACATAGCTTTTAGCCAGCAATTCCTCCATTATGAAATGTAGTGCCGCAAAAAGTGTTATATAGAAGCTCCTAACTTATTATCATAAAAAATATCGGGTAGAGTAAAAAAATCTTATAGTAGGGGTAAATCTATCTTCTTCCTTCATAGCGGGTTTGGTAGCCAGATTTTGGGTATATTTCAAAAAAAAGCCGCCGAAGAATCTCTCCCCGACGGCATAACGAATGAAATTAAACGGTGTTTAGCTTTTATTCAGTGCAAACTGGGCGGCTTCATTGAGGCATTCTACAAACTCACCCATAGAATCCTCAAAAACCATTACCCAGCGGCGGGTAGCACTTCCATCTTGTTGTAAACCGGATTCGGTAACGGTTAGATACTTGTTGCCATTTTTGGCAGCCTTAACATCCATAAAGTAGGTTCTTCCTTTAGTTGAAACTTTTTTACTGAATAAAGCAGTGGTTTTCGTTGAATTTTCCATTTTATATATACATTAAATTGTTACAAAATTAAATGACCAAGAAGATGATAAGTATTTTAAGCTATTGCGATAATATCGGATTTCAGGTCGGCGATATATAGCCTGCACATACGAAGAATATCGTAGTCTAACCCCAGCGTTTCGTAGGCGGTTTTTAGGCGGGCATTTTCTGTCTGCCGAAAAAACTCCGTCGCTTTATAAAGGTCTTTGGGTTTAATATTTTTCTCAATAAACGGCTTCACATCTATTTCACCGGTTTCATGTAGGTCTTTCATTATCCGAACTATTCTTTCTTTACTGAACCCTGTTTTGGCGATGATTGTGTCCAATTTTCTTCCTTCGTTGATTAATGCTTTTACAGACTGATAATCCGTCCCCTTCACTTTCTCGATTCGTTTTTCTCTAAGCTCCTTTTCTGCTTGTTTTTTTGCGTTTTCTATAGTCCTCAATATAAGGTGTCCGAATTTATCGCACATAGCACTATTGATACCCGGTGTGTTTTTTAGTTCGGTGATGGAAGAAGGCATAGCGGAAGCAAGGGATTGGAGGACATAATCCGTAAAAATTAGAAATATTGGTTTTTCTTCTGAAATAGAAAGAGACTTTCTAAGTGATTTTAGGGCTTCGGTTACGCGCCTTTCTTCAATATGTAAAGATAATTCTTTGTTAGATACCCACCACGCTACTTGATTTGTCATTTCGTAATGTGCTTTTTCTGTAAGTGCGAGGATTCCATATTCCATATTGGAAACATATAAGTAATGATTCGCCATCAACCAACTTATGATGTTTTTGATTTTAAAATCGGGCAGCGTTTTCAAGCTGCCATAAGTTTCCATCTGGGTGTGTGCTTCGTCTTTCCAGCCAAACTTATCATCTCCTCTAAGTATCCTGATAATATAATTCATGCCGTATCGTTGCTTGGATAGCATAATGGTTTTGAATACTGTTGTTGCGGTGTTTCTAATGTTCATAGAATAAACTACTTGTGTGGCTTCCATAATGTTTATGCTGTTTTTTTTGATAAATAATTTACGATTGATATATTTTGATGATACAAAGGTCTAAGGTTTTCGGAAGGTAGCATTGGAAAAAAAACGACTAATGGTAAATCGTTTTTCCTATCTTTTTTGTTAAAATTTCTTTTCTGTAATTATGCTGAAGATGTTGATAATTAGATAATTATATTAAGGAATGTTATATGTTTCTGGTAACTAAAAACGGATAAATGGCTTTATTTTTTTTTCGTAAAAAAGCATGAAAAACGCCATTGGTTGTGCCTATGCGGCAAATAATCCTTTTTATATCTTTGTCAAAAAATATTTAGCTCACAAAAAAAAAGCCACCCCAAAAGGGCGGCTCGTTATGGTTACGTTATACAGAACCTGTTTATTTGGGTAGTGTGGTATAAGTGATTTTTAGCACCGGTTTTAATTCGGGGTGATTCTGTCCTCCGATGATGACCCGATTAAGGGTATTTGCGATATAATTTAGCTCGTCTGTAGAGCGGATAATAATCCCTCTATCTTCTATCTGGTTATTCAATACTCTTTGGACGTAGTTTGTCAGAGAAATGATATACGCTTTACGGGTAGGGTCAAACTCGATGGAAGAAGACACTAGTTCACTTTCCGGCTTAATCCCTGTAGTGTCTGGCTGATAGAACTTTAAGGCAGGAGGATTATATCGGTAGGTTGTACCAATTTTTGCACCAAGCGTAGCGGGGTCAGCTTTTAGCACAAGTTCGGCTTTATTAATTCCTATTACTCCTAAGTTTTTGAGATGAGGAAACCGAATGGTATTTTCAATTACTGCTCCACTTTGGTTAAACTCAAATTCATGAGGGCGGATTAAGCCCATTTCTTTTCCAAGGAGGCGCATTTCATAATCAGAGCGTTTCAGACTATGAAACTGGCGGGAAGAAGACGTGATACTAAACTCAAACTTTTTATTTTGGGTAAAACTGCCTGTACTATCTTTTTTGGTATAATATAATGTCAGTTTGGTATCGTTGCTTTGGAGGCTTACGTACATCACCGCACCCGATTCGCGGGAGGTTACTTGCCCTACAGGATAAGTAGAAATATACAGCCCTTTGAAATATTTTAAAAACTCTGTATTAGTTTTACCCTTAACTGAATCTGGCAGGAAGAGTAATTTGTCTGCCAATGACTTATCTAACCTCACCCGTACATCTTTCATCAGTCCTACAGTTCCGCCAGAGTTAATTTTCTTTTTTCCTCCGATGTCGTTTCCAAGGGTG
>CAUJFT010000039.1 GCA_963169475.1 Bacteroidota bacterium
TGTTTGTAGGTGCTAATGGGTACATCTGAGGCGGGACCGTCAGCAGGTACGCTGAAACGGGTACCAGCTACGATATATTCTGTGTTTTCAGTAGCAAAAGGAGAAGAGTGATTTCCTCCACTATTGGGAAGCTCTAGAATCTCCTCTGTACGGAAAGTTTTTAGGTCAATGCGGGCAACCCTTGGCGTATTATTGGCATTTCCAAATACCCATCGTCCGTCAATTTCTCCATTTGTTTGAGAAAGCTCTACGTGGTGGAGGTCGTCCCAAGGCACCATGCCGTGAGAAGTGTTCAACATGGGTTTTGTTTCTTCACTATAACCCCACCCTTTTTCGGGGTCAACAGAAAAAACAGGTATCACTCTGAACAGACGACCGGAAGGAAGCCCATAAACAGACATTTGCCCACTGAACCCTCCTGAAACGAAATTGTAAAACTCATCGTATTTTCCGGGTGCTACAAAGGCTTTCTCTGCTGCACCAGAGTTTACGGCAGAACCAGCATTCTTAGGTTTACAGCCCGATAGACCGGAAATAAAACCTACTGCTAAAAGCAATATGAATACTTGATGTTTGTAATACATAAATTAATAATTAAAATATTGTTGGATTTTATTTAATACCATCATTTTTCCGCATAAACTCAACAAGATTTCTTGCCTCTGTATCGGTAAGGTTTTGGTTTGGCATCCTTACGAGACATATTTCAAGTTGTGCTTGTGCAGCAGGGTCTTTATCAAGCATTTCATCTACATTGGTGATAAAGTTCATAATCCATTCTGGCTTTCTTCTTTCAGTAACGCCTTTCCAACCGGGTCCTACCAATTTTTCATCAGTAAGCCTATGGCAGCTTGTACATTTTACATTCGCGGTTTTTTCTCCTTCTGCTGCCATAGCAGCATCTAATTTGTCTCCTATTTTCACATTCGTAGCATCCCATTTACCGGCTCCCCTCTCTGGGTCATAGGCGGTAGTTGCGGGAGTTTTTGCTACTTCCTCTGTGGGGGGGGCTGCACTATTGCTTTTGTTTTCGGTTTTTGCAGGACCGCCACAGCCATTTAATACAAATAAGCCGGATAAAAGTAACGCGCTTAGTGTGCTAATAAAAAGATGCTTCATACTATTTACTTTTGGTTAAGTTTAAAATTTGCCACAAAAGTAGCCTTAGCCCGCAAACGGTGTTTATGATTTGAATCATAAAGTATAATAAAAAGGAAGAAAAGTTTGGCTTTTTAGAAAATGAGAAATATATTTGAGGCGTTAATTAGTAGCTGTATCAGGTCTTACCATCAATTATGATTCAAAAAGAAGTATTACTTACTTATGGAGCCGTCTATAAAAGGTATAAAGCCGGAGAAATTCTATTCATGGAGGGTGATACGCCCCGTTATTACTTTGAGGTAGTAGAGGGGTGTGTTAAAGTGTTGAATATCAATGATGAAGGGCGTTCGTTTGTTCAGGGTATGTTTTGGGGAGGGGAGAGTTTTGGAGAGCCAGTGTTGTTTATAGATGAACCCTATCCAGCAACGGCAATGGCACATTCGGATTGCCTTGTTTTTAGAATTATAAAAGAAGATTATTTAAAAATGGTACATGATTTTCCTAAAATTATGGAGTCTTTCATCAAATTATTATCAAGACGGCTTTATCATAAAACAATCATTTCCAGAGAATTATCGGGTTATGGACCCGAACATAGAGTAATGACTATTTTGGAAACCCATAAAAAGAGGAGTGTACCCGATTCTAATTTAAGATGTATGATAGAGCTTACCCGCCAGCAGATTGCCGACCTTGCAGGATTACGAGTAGAAACGGTGATTCGGACAGTAAAGGAAATGGAGAAAAAGGGTTTATTAGAGATTAAGGACAGAAAGGTATTCCTTTAAGTATTGTGTATCTCAAATTTCTCCCTTTAAGTTTGGGTTAATCTCCGAAGAGAGTAGGCGGTATAAGGTTTGCCATTCGGGATTAGATTGGAGGAGGTGAAGGTGCTTGATTAGAGTAGGGAGGTCATGCCGAACAGCGGGACCTGTTTGAGTATTTTCGGGCTGAAAACGAAAGGCTTTTTGTATTTGATTTTCTATTAAAGGTTTATATACCTCAAAGGAAGTTCCCTCCGGTAATAAACGCGCCGCAATTTTGTACATTACGTTGCTGAAATTACAAGCAAAAACTGCCCCTGCATGGATTTTAAGCCTTTGGGTACTATCCACATAGCAACTTGTTGTACTAAGTGTTTCCGCTAAGGTTTGTGCAATTACTAATCCTTGTTGTTTCCCTTCATAAAATAAAGGGGTTTCGTCTAAGGCAGTAATATTATCGAAGGTGAAAATCTGGAGCGGGTACAAGACACCGGCATTCGCCTGCTTTATCGCCCCTATCTCAATACTCCCAGAAGTATGAAGAATAGGGATATCATCGGGAAGTAGGGCGGCAACCCGCTCAATCGAAGCATCGTTTACTGTGAGAATAACCACTTCTGTACTTGCCTCTAACAATGAAATGTTATTTACAATATTTTTTAACCCATAGCTAAGCGCAAATAGTTCGGACTTTTCGGGGTTGGAGGAGATTAACTGCAATACCTCCAAGCCTTTCTGTTGAAGGTTTGGAATGAGACTCCATGCTAATTTCCCTGCTCCTATTAAAGTGATTTTCATTTAATGGGATTGCTCGCGGGCAAGTTTCTTGCTTCTTCTATACCAAAGAATCCCTACGATAAGGATTGCAAGATAGGGGATAAAAAAAAGATAGGCGATGCCGTCATTAAGTGTTAGCCCTTTGCCGGAGTCCCGTTGTGCGGACTGTGCAGTCATCTTACACATAGGGCATTGTGAAAATACTGCCCAAATTGAAAAAAATAACAAAATAAACGAAATGATTTTTTTCATGGATATGATGATTTGAGGGGATATAAAATTGATTATAGTAAAATTATGAATAGCATGGTGAAATCATTAGATAAACGAAAACGCCCGTTATAGCAATATAAAGCCATATTGGAAAAGTAATCTTAGCAATTCTGCGGTGCTTGGCCTCATTCCCACTTAACCCTCTGAACACAGTGAAGCAGGTTAAAGGGATAATAAAAGAGGACAGCCCAATATGTGTGATTAAAATAAACAGGTATATCCCCCTACTGACCGGACTCTCCGGACACCATTTCGTAGAAGGGTTAGTCAAGTGATAGAGGAGGTAAAGTATGAGAAAGCAGATAGAGAGAAAGAAAGCGGTTAGCATCGCTTTTTTATGATTTTCAACCTTACCCTTACGGATAAAAAAAAAGCCCGCTAGTAAAAGTAAAGAAACGATAAAATTAATCCCTGCATTAACGGCAGTAAGCCCACTTGTTTTTATTCCTAAGTCAATGGGTTCTGTCATAATACGAGGATTAAAGATGACGGAAATGAGAAGCAAAGCGACTGCCGTTACTCCCCAAATGATGCCTTTTATCAGCTTTTCGTTTGTAAGCATAGTTAAATCTATATTTCTTTACGAACACAATCAATATCCCGTAATAATTGTTTAAATTTTATAGAATCATTGAGATGGTAAAACCCCCTGATTCTGCCCTTTTTATCAACAAGAATCAACCTTTCATCATGAAAAACGCCTCCATCAGCCTTTTCATCTTTCAGGGCAGAAACATGAAAAGTTTTTTGAGCAAGGGTAAAAATCTGTTCGTATTCTCCCGTGAGCGTGTACCACCTATCCGGCTTTATCCCGTTTTCAATGCCATACTCCTTGAGTCTTGCAACAGAGTCCCGCTCCGGATCTACCGAAAAAGACACCAATTTTACATCCCAGAAATTATGGGTTACACGCTGCACCTTACGCATCTGGGCGGTCATGTCTTTACAAACACCGGGGCAGTGCGTAAAGAAAAAATCTGCAACATAAACTTTATTTTTTAAGGTTGAACCGGTGATGAGTTCTCCCTCTTGACTAGTCAGTTTAAAATCAACGGGTGGTTCATTCTCAAAGTAAACAGGTACTTTATCTACCGCACATGATTGTAGCAAAAACCCAATAGTTAAAATCGAAATTATTTTTCTGAAATTCATTTTCTACATTTGTAAACCGAATCCATAACCCAAGAAAACAAGTTAAAGTTTGCCAAAGGGTGTAAATCCGTAGTATTTTGGGGTAATATCGAGTGAACGCATTTTTTTATGCCGTTTATGTTTTTAGATAGTTCAAAATATTTAAAAATAAATTTGGTTGTTTGTGTT
>CAUJFT010000040.1 GCA_963169475.1 Bacteroidota bacterium
ACCATATTATCCCTATATGTTTTTTTTATTGGTAAAGGCAGCACTGGACCCGGAAGGGCGATGTCTTAGTCATTCTCTTGTCAAAGCCTTCAAGGAGTGATAGTATTCCACCCATTACACCCACAAAGGTAATAAGCAATAGGAAAGAGGTTATGCCAAGTGTGAGGTCGCGCTTTGCTTAACATGACAGGGGACACTTTGCTTATTACCATAGGAAAGAACGGGTAGCCCAGCAAAAAATTACTCTATCCAATATCTTTTCGTAAGTACGTAATAATCAATGTTTTGTGATAGATGCAAATACTTAGTAATCAATGAATTACATTTTTTGTCGGGTAAAGTAGCAAAAAATACCCTATAAAAAGAGTAGCTCTAAAATTACTTTTTAGTAACATCATTACTCCTTTAATCATTCAAATATTTTTATGTTTACGTAAGAGAGAATCTTATTTTTTTATTCATAAAAAACAGCTAACTTTGCCAAAAAAATTATCTTATGTCAAAAGCCATAATGCAGCCCCTTGATGTATCTTCGGAATTAGGACCCCTAAAAAAAATCTTGATTCACAGCCCTGACGGCGGGATAGGAAAAATTACCCCTGGCAAGTTCCATGATTGGTTGTACGATGATACTGTTCATTTAAAAAAAATGCAAGAAGAATATGACGACTATGTTAAAATTCTGCTTTATTTTCTTGACCCCGATAAAATTGAGAAAATTAATGAAAATCTAAACAACGACATTCCGCTACGGGATATGATGAACCCTGGTAAGGAGGCATATTTTTGTTCGGAAAATGTAATTGATGCGCAATGGATTTTAAGTAAAATCCTTCACGATACCGCCGACACTCGGCAACGGATTATCACCGCCGTCTGTGCTATTGAAAACTGCAACAGTAAAGTACAAGCACATTTAGAGGAAAAAGTAACAGATGCACATCTGCTTTCCAAAATCTTGATTACAGGGGTAATTCCTCCTTGTATAGAAACAGGCGTAATGCCTCCGGGAACCGATGACCCCGAAGACGAAGTATATATCTTCCCTCCGGTCCCTAATTTCGTATTTACCCGAGATATTGCTATCGTGATTAATCAGCATGTATTACTTAGTAAACCAGCAAAATTAGCAAGAAGAAGAGAAGCTATTCTTACTAAATTTATTTGTCTTCATTATCTATGCAAAGATAGTCCCGAAAAGGTAATTGAAATTACCGAAGATAGTGAGTTTTTTCTACTAGACGAAAAAGAGCAAGAGGAGGAGATTATTACCTTTGAAGGAGGAGATATTATGATGGTCGCAAGCAATCATCTCATTGTCGGTTGTAGTGAACGCACCTCTCCTAATGCAGTGAATGAAATTGTTCACGAAATGTTTAGCCGCCCCGACACAAAATTAGAGTGGGTTTCGGTAGTGAAGATACCCAAAAAGCGCGCCCAAATGCACATTGATACAATTTTTACACAGGTGAGGAGAGATATGTGGGTAATGTATGGAGAATTTTCTGAAGCACTCAAGGTGGGAAAAGATGAAAAAAAGAAGTCTTATCTTAAAGACCTTATGCACAAAAAGATGCGAAATGAGCAAGAGGAACAGAAAGATACGGAAATCATTCAGTTTTATAAAAAACTAGAGGACCCTTACATTAAGAGTAAGGATTATATGCTCCGAACAGAGCAGGATTATTACCTCGCTTACCACGATTTAACGCCAAAATATCGTCCCACCCGAATTGAAAAACCGATGAGCCTTGACGCACTCTTGCGCCAATTGAGCAAGATTTGTTATGGTATCCCGGTGGACGACGTGATTATTATTTATAGTGGAGGCAATCATTATCCTTATGATAGTAGAGAGCAGTGGACAGATTCTTGTAATCTACTTGCCCTACGCGAAGGAGTAGTGGTCGGGTATGACCGCAATGAAAAAACCATAGAAGAGTTTAAGAAAAGAGGAATAGAGCCGGTGTCTGCCAAAGTCTTGATTCAACGTTTTCTTTCGGGAGAAATTAAACCCTCAGAGGTAGAAAATATCTTGATACTATTAGATTCCGGTGAGCTTTCCCGTGCAAGAGGAGGTTCTCACTGTATGAGTATGCCGCTACAACGCCTAAAAATATAAGCCATGAGAAGTCAGATTACAGATACTTTGCTAATGATTCGTCCTGCTGCCTTTGGGTTTAATGCCGAAACTGCGGCTTCTAATGCTTTTCAGCATAATTTATCGATTTCGCAAGCCGAAGTACAGCAAAAGGTGCTATTTGAATTTGATGCATTTGTGGGCAAACTGCGAAGCCACGGGATTCAGGTAGAGGTGATAGAGGATAGCCCCTCTCCTCCAAAGCCAGATGCCATTTTTCCTAATAATTGGATTAGTTTTCATGCCGATGGAAATGTGTTTCTCTATCCGATGTGTACCCCAAATCGGCGCGCAGAAAGGAGACCCGAAATTCTTGAACAATTAGCCCAAAAATATAATTTGACCACAATCACAGACCTTAGTCCGGCAGAAATAGAAAACCGGATTCTCGAAGGAACAGGAAGTATGGTATTTGACCATATACACCGTAAGGTATATGCTTGTTTGTCTCCGCGTACAGAAAAAAGCCTATTAGAAGAATATGCAGCACGTATTGGATATACCCCAATTGTGTTTACTTCTTTAGACGAAAAGGGCGGAGAAATTTATCATACTAATGTGGTAATGTGTGTAGGAGAAGGCTTTGTGGTTATTTGCTTGGATACCATACATAATCCCGAAGAAAGAAAGTTCGTAGCGCATACCCTAAAATCTGACGGTAACACAATAATAGATATTTCTATCCCGCAGATGAACCAATTTGCAGGGAATATGCTTCAGGTAAAAAATACAGACGGAGATACTTTTCTGGTCATGTCTCAATCCGCTTCTGATGCACTTACGGAAGAACAAAAAGCTACGCTTCATCGCCATACTGCAATTCTCCCTGTTTCTATTCCTACCATTGAAACGATAGGCGGAGGAAGCGCAAGATGTATGATGGCTGAAATTTTTTGTACCAAAAAATAACGATTTTCTTATGCTTTGTGTATAGTTCTGCAAATTACCGTTGAGGTTAGTCATTGAGTATTTTGTTTTTTTAGGGGCTGAAAGATTTCCTATGTGGATAAGGCTTTGATGGCTTCGGATAAGGTGGTAACAAAATTGACGTGTTTGCCTTTGTTGCTCTCGTAGATAAAGTCTGCCAAACTATTACTTATATATTTTGAGAAGTCTCCAATTATCGCTAAACGTACACGATAGGTTGAGAATTTTTGCAGTATCTCACCCGCAATACCGTTTTTTAGGATAAAAAAATCGGGAGTGATACATTCTTCTTTAAGGATAATCTTATCAAAACCTTGATAGTACAAATCCCCCATTAAGTTTAATCCGTCTTCGACTTTATGAATGACAATTTTTTCTGAAATTATTTCTGCGATTTCGACACCGTTTATGTTGTGAATTTCTATTTTCATTTTGTTTGCTTGTTTAATGAAATTGGGTTTTTATTTACATTTAAATAATATTGTAACTACTGTTGGTCCGAATATATTTTGATTAAAATGGTTTCGGTCTATTTTTTTTCTGCAAATATCGTTGTTTTTGTCGGTAAGGTGTCAAAAAATATTACGGAGAAGAGGAAGGATTTGCTTGAAGTAGTCATTTTTTAGTGGAGGTAGTGTGGGGTTTCGCTTACGCCCAAGCAACCACTCTTGTTAGTGTTTTTCTGTTATGTTCTTACAATTGCTAAAACTTTTCTTATCGAAGAAAATAAGATCTATCATTGATTCACTTATCATTTATTTTTTCTTATATTTAAACTGCCGGGTCAAGGAGGTTGGGGCGTGTAGTCATTGAAAAATCAATAACCTTTTGATTTTCAAGGGTAAATTGCAGGAAACTTCTATCCCAAGCCTTGTCTGTCCATTCACAGATAAAGGTATTGCCACCCCAAGGGATTAGCTTTCCCGTTGTTTGGGGGTGAGCAGAGGGATAAGCGATAAGTTCATGGTTTTGGTATCGAAGGGTGATTTGTCCGTAATGAGTGTGGTAATAATGTCCTTCAAAATTACTGAAAGGTAAGTCCGGTTTATGGGAAAGGTCTTGGGCGGGTTCTGCGTCTTTTCGTTCTTGTACTTCTTCTAAATAGGATAAGAAGAAATGTGCCTGCCAATCTTTTCGGGGAGCATTAAGGAGTTTATCGGCGAATTGGTACATCAGGGCAGAGCTAAAGTTATGGGCATCGCTATTGGTCAAGATAACGATACCGGTTTTTTCTTCGGGGAAAAAAGCAGTCATTGATTCCATGCCGTCTATTGAGCCTGTATGAAATATCAGCATTTTACCGTAATAATCCCTGACAAACCACCCTAACCCGTACCCGAGGAAGTGAGAGGAAGGGAAATAAGGGTTGTTGTAAGGTTCGACATTCAGGGTAATTTGAGGAATATGAGAATTACGCACGACTATCCACGGGAGTATTTGCCGCCCCTCATATCTCCCACTATCCATTTGCATCACGAGCCAATGTGCCATATCCGTTGCGGTTGAATTTAATGACCCACAGGCATCTAGATTATCAAGGTTTCTCCAAGGTAGAGGAGTGAGTTCGTTTTTCCATAAAGTATGAGGAGTGGCTACGTTTCCGGCAGTTTTTAGGTCATTCGTACTTGTGCATGTTCTTTGCATGTCGAGCGGGGCAAAAAAATTATCTTGTAAATATCTTTTCCATTCAATCCCTTTCGTAACACGTGGAATTACTTCGCCGGCAAGCATATAGGTTACATTTCCATATCCGAATGCCTCCCTAAGAGAGAAAGACGGAGGGAGAAACCGTATTTTATCTATTAGTTCTTCTTTGGAGTAACGCGAACCCCAATGGGTAAAATCTCCTTCCCATGTACCTAATCCGGTTCTGTGGCAGAGTAAATCTCTGATAGTAATTAGTCTTCCGGCAATACTATCTTGCATCTGAAAGCGCGGGAAATATTGAATTACTTTGTCATTTAGCTTTAATTTGCGGTCAAATTCGAGCTTTGCAAGGGCGGCGGCGGTAAAGGCTTTGGTATTTGAGCCAATACCGAAAAGTGTTTCTGTGTCCACCTTATCGGACTTTCCAATTTCTTTCACGCCATATCCTTTGGCATAGACGATTTGATGATTCTTGACTACTGCAACCGACATACCCGGTATTTGCCACGTTTTCATCCCTTTTTCTATATAAGTATCGAAGTCTTCAAAGGGAGGCTGAGCAAAAACAGCTATTTTTATACAGAAAAAAAATAGGAATAGAACGAGTTTATATGGTGGGGTTATCGTCATTAGTTAGAAGAAAATATTTCTCATTAATTTTGTCGGAGGGATTATATTCAGGCTGCTTCATCAGCATTTGATAAATTTCCAATACGGCTTCTGCTGCTTTTGTCCATGAGGTATTTTCGGTGGAGGTTGCTAATTGGATTCCGGTGCGGGCTGCGAGTTCGGGTGCTTCCAATAAGGTGAGAATATAGTCTGCAAATAATTCTATGTCTTTGTGGTCAGCCGTAAATGCTCCCTTGAGGATGTCTAATACTCCACAGTTTCTGGAAGTTAGCACCGGAATACCATAGCGAGCGGCTTCTAAGGCAGCAATTCCGAAGGGTTCCGAGATAGAAGGCATGACAAATATGTCTGTCATGGCGTATAGCTTTTCCATGTATTCCCGTTCTACATATCCGGTAAAGTGGATTTTATGGCTAAGTTCTCTTGCTGCTACCGCTTGCATAAGGACAGGTAATTCGCTTCCTATTCCGGCAATTACGAACCTGACATTATCGTAGTCTTCAAGCACCTTAGTGGCTATGTCTAGGAAGGCTTTGGGATTTTTTTGAGGGGTAATTCTCCCTGCGAAGGTAATGAGTTTTTCGGGAAAAGATTTTGGTTCCGAAGGAACTATCCGTATATCAGTGGAATTATGAACGGGTATGACCTTATGGATAGGGATTTCGTAATGCTCACGGATGATTTTTGCCGTATAATGGCTAACGGCGATGATGTAATCTGCCGCTTGCATAGCTGTTTTTTCAAGTTCATATACCCAGCCCTTACTTTCTTTACCTTTACGGTCGTATTCGGTAGAGTGAACATGAAGTACTAAGGGTTTGCCGGTACGGTTTCGGATAGCAAGGGCAGCGGGAAAGGTCATCCAGTCATGGGCATGAATAATATCAAAGTGTTTATCATATATGAGTGCAAGACTGTAGTGAGCAAAATCTTTAACTTTTGAAAATAAATCGCCTTCGTATAAATCTGCCTTGGAAAAATCGGTTGCGGTGGGCAATTCTTTGATAAATTGCTGTTTGTCTGGAGTTTCTTCTCCGTATTCTTCTTCATAAGGGTGAAGAAACACCTCTATATATTGTTTTTCGTAGCTACTAATGGTCTCTCCATTTTCTACTTTGGGGAGATGCGCGTGATTCATTCCAACAAACTGAACCCCGTTGCGAGGAGGATTTGCGGAGGTCTTGGGTAAAAAAAAACTTAATTTTACGTAGGGTAAAAGGGCGTTGACCAAGCCCTGACAAGCTACGCCTAGTCCGCCGGTCATATAAGGAGGATACTCCCACCCCAGCATTAATATTTTGGGTCTTTGGTTTGCCATTATTCCATATTTGGGGGACAAAGTTAGGGGTTTTTGAGGGAAAAAGAAAGGATAAATAATTCAGATTCTGTCAAGTCGATTATTTTTAGTTGAAAATTCTTAGCGGGTTCTTTTTTTTATGTGGATGGAAGCTCGGGTAGGTAGGGCTGTTAAGCAGTGAATGGTAAAAAATGAATGTGGTTTTATTGCACATTTTATATTGTAATACTCCTCATACTTTCTTACAACTCAAAATGTGAAATGCGCACTTTGAGTTGTAAAAAAACATGAGGGGGGATTTTACGATACGTAATAAAAAGAGAATCTTTTTTATCTTGTGGGGGGGCAAGTAATCCATGCGATTTTAGTAACTCTAAGCGATACTATTTCATTTTGGTGTGTACAATAGCCTAGAAAAAAATGTTGGGTAGGGTAGGGTTTGAAAGGAGGTTATAGAATATAATACTGATTACAAGGGGTTTTGCAAATTATTTATATTAAAAAAAGCCCACTATTTGCGTAGAGACTGATGGATAGAGGAGGCGTTATAGCGATAGTTTAGGTGGGATATTTGGTGTAAGTGAAAATTCCCTGTATCTTTGTCAAGTTTTATAGTTGATACATCAAGAAATTTAAATATAGATTAGCAATGAAAAAAGTATTCTGCTTACTTATCTTAGTATTAGGAATTTCAAACGTTAAAGCCGATGAAGGTATGTGGCTTCCCATCTTGCTCAAGAGCATAGAGGGAGATATGCAGAAAAATGGACTTAAACTAACGGCGGAGGATATCTATAGTGTGAATAAATCAAGCATGAAAGATGCGGTCGTATTATTTGGGGGAGGTTGTACGGGGGAGCTTATTTCAGCAGAGGGATTGTTGCTTACGAATCATCATTGTGGTTTTGGTCAGATTCAGTCTCATAGCACTGTGGAAAAAGACCTTATTACAGAGGGGTATTGGGCGAAGGACCGTAAAGGCGAATTGCAGAACCAGGGGCTTTCTGTTACTTTTATTGTCAGAATGGAAGATGTTACCCAAAAGGTATTATCAGGGATTAAGGATAAGCTTTCCGAGACAGAAAGAGCAGAGAAAATAAAAACTAATATCTTTAGGATTTCGGGAGAGCTTACAAAAGAAAGCTACCAAAAAGTAGTTATCCGCCCTTTTTATAATGGGAATGAGTTTTATGCTTTTGTTACAGAAACTTACAACGATGTGAGGCTTGTAGGCGCGCCTCCGCAAAATATTGGAAATTTTGGAGGAGATACAGATAATTGGGTTTGGCCGCGTCATAATGCTGATTTTTGCATGTTCCGGATTTATACAGATGCGGAGGGTAAACCGGCAGAGTATTCTGAAAATAATATTCCATACAAGTCCAAGTATTTTTTTCCTATCTCTATGAAAGGAGTAGATGAAGATGATTTTACGATGGTTTATGGCTTTCCTGGGCGTACTCAGGAATATATTAGTTCTCATGCTGTAGATTTTACGATGAACTATGAAGACCCTGCCCGTATCAAAATTAGAGAGGCTAGATTAGGGCTTATGTTGGAAGATATGCGTAAAAATGATACAGTCAGAATTCAGTACGCTTCTAAATATGCGGGTGTTGCTAATGGCTGGAAAAAATGGAAGGGAGAAATAAAGGGGCTAAAGAAAACCGGAGCTTTGGAAAAGAAACAAATATATGAATCAGAGTTTAAGAAAAGGGCTGCCTTGAAAGGGAAAAACGAAGGGGAAGTTTTGATTAAATTAGGAGAAATATATCAAAAATATATTCCTTTGAAAAACGAAGAAGTATATTTTACAGAAGTCTATAATGGAATTGAACACTTAGGACTCGCAAACAAAGCTGCCCAAATCCTAGACATAAAAGACCTAACCTCATTCAAATTGGAGGCTGCCAGATTGATACCCGGTGCAGAAGGCTTTTTTAAAAACTACACGGCTTCTGTGGACAAAAAAGTGATGGCTGCGGTGTTGAGTATTTATACCGAAGACCTGAAACCCAGCCGGCTTCCGAAATATTTGACAGATATTAAAAAGCAATATAATGGAAATTGGGCGGTTTATGTAGATGCCTATTTTACGCACTCTGTATTCACAGATATGGCACGTTTTCGTGAAGCCATGCAAAATCCCGATGCTACAGCCTTAGCCAATGACCCTGCGATTTTACTTGCCCAAGCGATGTCTGATTGGTATAATATAGAGGTACTCCCCCCCGTTACTAAAATGGTAACGTCTATTGACTCTCTCAACCGGCTCTATATGACCGCTCAGCGTACTTATATGACGGAAAAAAAGTTTTATCCAGACGCAAATAGTACATTAAGGGTTACTTATGGGCGGGCAGAAGGATTCTCGCCCGATGACGGGGTTGAATATCGCGCTTTCACTACCTTGGAAGGAATGTTTGAAAAAAATATGGCACAGCCCGAAAATCCTGATTACGTCTTGAATAAGAGGCTTTCTCAAATCCATTTGAAAAAAGACTATGGAAAATATGCCGCCAAAGATGGCAAGATTCATACTTGTTTTATCGCCTCTAATCATACTTCTGGCGGAAATTCTGGTAGTCCTGTTATCAATGGAAAAGGCGAACTAATAGGAATCAATTTTGACCGATGTTGGGAAGGTACAATGAGCGATATTAACTATGATGTGAGCCTTTGCCGGAATATCTCTACTGATATTCGCTTTGTGTTATTTGTCGTAGATAAAATAGGAGAGGCCGGATATCTATTAGAAGAAATGAAACTGGTAAAATAAAACCCTCTTACGATTTTTCATGCTGCTTAAATATATTATTTTTGCTTTTCTGGCGTTTCTTATCAATACAGGGGTTTTTCATGCGGCAGATTATTTACTACAAGGAGTGGTAAATTCCAAGAATATTAACATTTTGATGCTTAAAGGAGACGATATTCGCTTCTGGGTCGCCTACGGATTAGGGTTATTTGCCGGCTTTGTTTTGAAATATCTCATGGATAAAAAATATGTATTTTCTGATATTACAGAAAGCAAAGAAAAAGAAATGAAAAAAGTACTCATTTATGCAATGATGTCAATCTTTACCACGATTATCCTAACACTTATTGTAGCCGGATTTAAGGTTTGGGTTAGTAGAGAAAGAGCAAAAGACGTAGGATTAGTAATCGGTTTGCTTATCGGTTATACGACTAAGTTTTTCTTGGATAGAAAATATGTATTTAATTCCTCTAAGTAGTTCTTAGTTTTTAATGATGAGTTCTTAGTATATACAAATAATTGTTTATCAGTTTTTTAGCTAAAAATAATATCATAAACTAATTTCAAACGAGTACTTAAAAATAGGGAGCAGTATATTTAGGTACTGCTTCCGGATTGTAGAATAAATTCTATTCAAACTATCGCCGTTTGTGGGATTTAGGCTTAGTGCGTTTAGGGGACTTTCGTTTACTAACGTTTTTAAATTTCCGGACATAAGGTTTCATGTTTTCCTTAGCAAAGACACCCTCTCCTCTTAGCCATGTTACTTCGAGATGAGTTCGGCGACACGCCGCTTTTACGAGGCTTTTCTTTTCACCCAAAGCATCTATATTAAGGTCTATTCCTACCTTATCTCCTTTATAGGGCATCCACACAAGCAAAGGAGGAGAATTTATCAACTCTGGAGCAAGATTTAGCCTTTCGAGGTTTTTTTCCTCTATAAAATCTCTAAGAGAAATATTAGGAAAAAGGCTATCCTCCGGAACGATTAAGGAATCCACAACGGAGAGAAAAAAACACTTCCCCGATTTAAGCCCATCGCGCTTAATGATTTGGCTTATACCTACTACCGAAGAAGGATTTTCGGTAGTATCCGAAAAATACCGTAGAAAATAATTCATTTCTTTGTTTTCCTTAAATACAGAAAACATCATGTAGCCTCTTAGGCTATCAAGATTATCTATTTCAAAATCATAGGTTGAGGAGTCTGTTTCTCCCTCCATTTTTAACTTCTGGCGAAAAATATCGCGGATTTCGTAATTATCCAACATCTGGAGCCTATAAAGCGAAGGGATTGGAAGATAGTTTTCGGAAAGCCCGATAAAACAATCTTTCACGCCCGAACCCTCTATCGGAAGGATATTTTTACCCAAACGTTGAGAAGCATTTTCTCCTTTTACCTTAATTTTTGTTACAACAATTTCTTGATTCTCCGAACCGGAATCCTCCTTCTTACAAGCACTTATTCCTAAAAGAAAAACAAATAAAAACCCGTATATTGAATATTTAATGCAGTCTGTTATCATAAGGTTGTAAGTATACATTTTTTGTACTCAAAGGTAATTTGAAAAAGGATTTAAGTAGTTCTTAGTTTTTAATGATAAGTTCTTAGTCTTCACAAATAATTGCTTATCAGTTTTTTAACTAAAAATAATATTATAAACTAATTTCAAATCAGTACTTATAATCAATAAATTAGTATTGAAAACCGTAGCAATCAGGATATAATCCCACAAACTATTTTATCAGGACTATATCTTCTTTAATCACCTCCCCCACAGCCTCCGCAACCACCCCCACACCCACCGCTATCTCCACCCCCAC
>CAUJFT010000041.1 GCA_963169475.1 Bacteroidota bacterium
CTTGTCGGGATATTGACATTTATATTTTACGTAGGTTACGAAAGAACAAAAGGCGAAATGATTTTGAAAAAATATCAAGCCGTTTCTAATACACAAGTAAAAGAGGCAATTCGTTTAGCAGAAGAGGCTTACGGCACTTGGTATCAAATGGACCCGATAAGCGCACCGATTCGGTTTTTTAGCGGTACGGGTTATCTGAAATTGAAGGACTATAAAACAGCGATTATCCATTTTGAAGAAGCAAAGAGTATCTCTCCTTGGCACGTACAAGTACTCAATAATCTTGCCGGTTGCTATTATTCAGAGGGGCAAACTGAAAAAGCAGAGAACATTTATACGCAAATCATTACATTAGCTCCAAAATATACAGACGCTTTGCTTAGTTACGGAGTAGTGCTTTTCAATAAAAAAACAAAAGAGGACCAGCAAAAAGGATTTGTGATTACTGCAAAAATAGATACCTCCGAAAAAAAAGAGCAGTATAAATTCCAACTAAACGCAATGCGCGAAAAAGTAATGAGCGACATAATTGCTCAAACCCAAGATTCTCTGCTAAAAAACGAAGTCATAAAAACAATGAATAACCGTAACCTTTTTGTTCCGATTGCACGAAGAGCATTGAATGGGAAGCGTACCTTTGAGACACAATTGTACGCCGAGACCCTATATCTTCTATATCAAAATAAAAGCCTATCCGTAGCAGAATGGGAGAACCTAAAAACGAAATATAATTGTAATTTTACAGAATAAATACTCGTTTGAAATTAGTTTATATTAAAAAGCTGATAAATAGCTATTTGTAAGAACTAAGAACTCATCATTAAAAACTAAGAGCTACTTAAACCGAATCCATGATAAAAAAGATTACGCATTTTTTTTCTTCCAATAAGAAAAAAAGCAAGACAAAAACGAAGCCTCCAACGACTTCCTCCTCCAGTGCCAAACCTCCAAAGGCATATTTTAGCCCCGGTGAAGACTGCTTGAATGGTATTTTAGAAACACTTCGGGAGGCAGAATCCTCCATAGATATTTGTGTATTTACCATCAGCGATAATCGTATCAGCAATGAAATTATCAACAGTCATTTACGCGGGATAAGAATTAGGGTCTTGACGGACAATACAAAAAGTCAAGATATAGGTTCAGATATTTCCGAATTTGCCCGAAAGGGAATATCCGTCAAAACAGACAATACGGAAGCACATCTTCACCATAAATTCGCAGTAATTGATAAAAAGACTTTGATTAACGGCAGCTACAATTGGACACGGAGCGCGGCTGAATACAATGAAGAAAATATTGTCATCACTTACGACCCCACACTTACCCGTCAGTTTATGGCGGAGTTTGAGAAACTGTGGAAAAAAAGTACAATCTTCGGAGGCTAAACTACTGCTACCCAAAGACAGTAGCAAAAGCTCCCTATTCGTAGAAAACGTTACGCTGCCAGACATTTTTATGGGAATAAATACCCACTCCCTCATCTGAAGCATCTGACTCGGCATAACCCTTTCCCTTACAAAACTGAAATCATCTTGAGGGAGTGAAGGGATTATAGCAAAGCATCGTGTTTGTGATTTTTAGATAAACCCTTAGTGAGCCTTGCTCGCCATCTGGAGCAAATCGAAACATCATACCCAATACCAATCGCCCCTCGACAAAAGATAACACCCCTCGAACATAGGTTTTGTCCTTGCCGACGAAAAACAAGTAGGGGGCTTGTAATCGCCTATTCCTATCTGTTCAAAAATATTGGGTAGAGTAAGGAAATTTTTTCTTGCAAATTTACAATAGAGGATTGCTATTTCCCCTAATTTCCTTGAGGGCTTTGGGCATACAAGCGATTACATCGGAAGCAATCAGCGTTTCTTCTTCTCCAAAATACTTTTTAGCATAAATATCTCCTGCCAACCCATGCCAAAATACACCGATTAAACAAGCTTGTAGCGGGGTATAGCCTTGTCCTAATAATCCCGTGAGAACTCCAGTCAGCACATCTCCCATTCCGGCAGTTGCCATTCCGGGGTTTCCTGTGGTGTTAAACCATGTTTCACCATATGGAGTAATGATTTGGGTATGCGCACCTTTTAGCACAATATAAACTTTATTCTCTCTTGCAAAGGTCTGTGCAGTGAGAAGCCTTTGCCATTCATCAGAAGTCTTACCGATTAATCGTTCAAGCTCTTTGGGGTGAGGGGTTAAAATGGCGTTTTCCGGCAATAATTTTCGTGTTTCCATATCCGCAGCAATCAAGTTGAGCGCGTCGGCATCTAACACTATAGAGGGAGCAGAACGCATTGGCATCTGTATAAAAACCTCACGTAGGAAGTTTTGGGTTTCGGGGTTCATGCCTAATCCCGGACCTATTCCAATAGCGTTATATTGGGATAGATTAAGATGATTGGAAAACGTAAGATAGTCGGAGTGGTCATCTGTTATAACCATTACCTCCGGAACACTAACTTGAATAACTGAATACCCGCATTCTGGAATCATCATTGTTACTAACCCAGCCCCGGAACGGATACAAGCCTTACCTGCAAGCGCGGCAGCTCCTATTTTTCCTTTACTACCCGCGGCAAGCAAGGCATGTCCGTAATCTCCTTTGTGAGAAAATTTTTTGCGCGTTTTTAATAAACTACAGATATGGTCTTTTGTAAGGTAATAATAATCAGTATCCAATTCTTGAATATATGCTGAATGAAGACCAATATCTAATACCTCCCATTTTCCGACATAACCTCCATTTTGGGCAAGAAAAAAAGCTAATTTTGGAGTTTGAAAAGTATAAGTTACCGATGCTTTCACTATAGCATCACCTTCGGTTGCTATATCTGCAAATAACCCCGAAGGGATATCAACGGCAATTCTGTAAGTGTCAGACAGGTTTATATGCCTAATGACGGATTCCGTAAATTCGTCGGGATACTTATTAAGTCCGATACCGAAAATTGCATCAATCACGACGGACCCTTGTGTTATTTCGGGTAAATCATTGCTATGACAGAGTGGCATAATATCGCCGGAATCTTCCAATAAACGATAATTTCTATCACAATCCGGGCTTAATGTGTCTGAATAAAATACCATGTAGATGAGCGCATTTATTCCGGATTGTCTCGCCATTCTGCCGATAGATAGCCCATCTCCTCCGTTATTACCCATTCCGCAAAAAATATAAAGCGGCTTCCCTGAATGTAGCAGTGTATCGTGTTCCTCCAATATTCTTTCCCATAGTATTCCGGCTGCACGTTCCATGAGGTCATAAGAATTAATAGGCTCATTTTCAATGGTATATTTATCCCATTGTTGAATTTGTGCTGTGGTTAAAATTTTCATACATTTTAGAATTTATGATATGGTTATTGAGAAAAAAATAAAGCAGATTTTTTATAAATAAGTATCTTTTCAAAATTAGTTTATATTAAATTTGGAGAAATTAATCGTTAGATTGTTACCCATATTGGCAAGGCAACGTTTTGTAGGATAAGCTATTCTATCATTTTCAAAATAATCTTGGGGTCTTAGCCAATCGGTTTTTAATATACGCCAGAGTGTTTCTGCAATATTCAAATGTGGGGAATAAGGCGGCAGATAAAAAATATAAAGCCTCCTTTGTTGCCAAACGCCTATTATGCCTTCGCCTTTCTTTTATAGTCTTTTTAAGTGTCATTTTAATTCTAAGCAACAAGCTTAAGTTTTTTCATATTTTCAGGTGAATATCTTTGGCTCCAAAGAATATATTGTGATCCTTTATTGTTAAGTGCTGATAAATATTCATGACTTACTTCACGGTCAATGTCATTAATAACTGCTAAACCTATAATTTCTTTTTGGGTTTGCTGTTCACGTACCTTTTTAATGTCGTCCCAAGTGAAAAGGAAGTGGGGCAGGTTCATTTTGTTGACAAAATTGAAAGACTTAATGACTATCTCTGTATTTCTGTATGCTATCTGAAAATCGAATGTAAACTCAAGTCCTGTGCTACCCTTAGAAATAAAATATGGTGTATAAATTAGTTCTTGTTCGTCTAAATACGATTTGACATCTTCTCTAAAAACAGAAGCGACAGTATGCTTCGCTAGATAATACATATCCGCAGTTTCGGAAATAGCTGAAATAAGATTTAATTTTTTCTGTGGAAAATCTCTTTCAGTTGCTTCAGTAGTGAGTTCTTCGTTATTGATTCGTACTCCATAATTTATGAGTATTCTGTCAAGAATTTCTTTTCTTTTTGGCGAACGACTTATTTCAAGTCCGCTTAGCTCCAAGTCTCGAAGGGTATTCCCATCATCTGATAAAATTATTTTGTTACCGTCTTTTTTTGCATAGATATCTACTGTATCGTTGAAAAGTCCAACGAAAGGCGTGCTTATTTCTACCCAATCTGTTGAACTACTCGCTGTAAATAAAGTTTTTTCCTTTAGAAAAGCATAGTAGTTGTCCATTAATGTATTTATCCAATTCATATTATTCTCATTTGGTGGTTATAGGTAACCGTTGTTTTAAGATTGATTTTATTAAAGAATGCACTTAATGTTCGAGAATAATCTTCTCTACCATTTAGTTCTTTAACTGGAAACTCATCAAATTCCAAAGGTATTGCCCAAGCTAAGGGCTTATATCCATTTACTACGTAATGAATATGGCTTGGATAGCCATCTAACCATTGTCCTGCAAATGGTCTAAAAATTTCTGGTAAAGTTGGAATTACTTCAACAGGGTTTAAATGTCGTCCATTATAGTCAATTCTTAAAATTCCGTTTTGAGTACTATTGTCTTGGTGGTGTAAACTTATTTTCAATGTCTTTTTTTCACTTTCTTTAATGTTAATCAATAAACTTTGGTCTAAGTCATCAGTAGCGGAAAGTGTCAGTCGAAAACTCATAGGAAATTGAATATCCAACAAATATGTGTTGAGTATTTCGCCATTCTCAATAATATACTTATCAAGTCCAATAAGGTATTCAGCTAATTCTACTGTCATTTTGTATGATGTTAATCTACTCTACCCAACATTTTTTAGGATAAAAAAGGTGTAATTTTGTGTTACAAAATAAAGCAATTACACCTTATACAAAATCATGAAGAAATTGTACGATGCAAATTTAAACAAAATATTTTCGTTAGGCAACTTTTTTGAGAAAAAAATAAATTTATCACGTAAGAAATTCATTATTAGTTATTTATTAGGCTTAATTGTGGGTCGTAATGTACAATTTTGTGAGGTTGCAGCGCGTATGAACGAAGAGGTAGAGGTGGAATCGAATATTCGGAGGATAGAACGTTTTTTCAAGTATTTTGAAGTGGGTTTTGTAGGTTTTGCTAAGTTATTAGACAATAAGATAGATTTTCCTGCCGGCAGGCAGGTTCGGATTCCCAAAAGCTACTATATAGGAATTGGGGTAGAGTAATATTTTTAATCTTTTCTATATTGAATGAGTACAATTTGAGGGATAGATTTTCATAAGAGAGATTTTCAATACGAGATTTAAAAAAAGTCATTAAATTTGCTACGATAATTATTAAGTAAAAGTAACCAATGAAATCATTTAACATAGACAGCTCTTCGCTGACACCAGACACTTTATTTCAGTATATAAAAATTGGAGAGATAGCAAGGCTTTCAGAGTCCGGTATAAAACGGGTTAGTGATTGTAGAGATTATCTTGATGCGAATATTGCCGATTCTGAAAGACCTGTTTACGGGATTAATACCGGATTTGGCTCTCTTTGCAATTCCATTATTGAGAAAAAAGACCTTTCTACCCTTCAATACAACTTGATTCGGTCCCACGCATGTGGAATGGGAGAAGAAGTTCCAGAAGAAATTGTAAAAATAATGCTACTCACCAAAGCGCGCTCTCTTGCATTCGGATATTCGGGGGTACAGCTTATTACAGTACAGCGGCTATTGGATTTTTACAATGAAGGCATTACCCCTATTGTATATACACAAGGCTCATTAGGGGCGAGTGGCGACCTTTCTCCCCTTGCTCATCTTTGCCTACCCTTAATAGGAGAGGGGTATGTAAAATGGAAAGGGAAGAAATATCATGCTTCTGAAGTACTTTCTCAAATGGGGTGGGAGCCGATAGGACTTAAATCTAAGGAAGGACTCGCTTTGCTCAACGGGACTCAATTTATGCTTGCATATTCTTTGAGCATTTTACATCACGCCCAAAGGCTGTGGGATATTTCAAACATCGTTGCCTCTATTAGCATTGATGCCTTTGATGCCAAATCAGACCCGTTTCACCCCTTGATTCATCAGATTCGCCCTCATTCAGGACAAGTAAAAACCGCCGAAGCAATTAGGGATTTGCTTGCCGATTCAGAAATTTTTAGTGCTGAAAAAAAATACGTACAAGACCCTTATTCTTTTCGGTGTATCCCACAAGTACACGGAGCTTCCCATGATGCCATTCAGTATGCAAAACAGATATTTACCATAGAATTTAATGCCGCAACGGATAACCCCAATATTTTTCCGGAGGAAGGATTGTCTATTTCAGGTGGGAATTTCCATGGGCAACCCCTTGCGATTACCCTTGATTTTCTATCAATAGCCATAGCAGAACTTGCTTCTATCTCCGAAAGGAGAACCTATCAGCTAATTTCAGGGGCAAGAAGCCTGCCGGCATTTTTAACCGCCGAACCCGGGCTTTCTTCTGGTTTTATGATTCCACAATATACCGCAGCGGGAATTGTAAGCCAAAATAAACAACTCTGTACCCCAGCCTCTGTGGACTCTATCCCTTCTTCTCACAATCAGGAAGACCATGTAAGTATGGGAGCAAATGCTGCCACTAAATGCCATAAAGTGATGGAAAATACATACGCAGTGCTTGGAGTAGAGCTAATGAATGCCTCTCAAGCGATTCATTTTCGGGAGCCTACCCAAACAGGAAGCAAGCAGAGGCTACTCCTTAAAAACTTCCGTAAGATAGTTCCCGTCTTTCAAAAAGACGAAATCATGTCTGTGTATATGCAAGAAGCCGCTACTTTTTTGAAAAATCTAAATACCTGCCTCTAATAAAGTTTGTATAAAAAGAAAATAAATAAATGTACAAAAAATATTCTTTTTATTAATTCGTAATAAAAAAAGTGGGTTTATTGTCCCAAAAGCTCCAATTAATACTACATAAAGATGTTGTTTGATTGAGTGTATTATTAAAAAAAGTAAGTTTTGTGCGGTAGCTTTATTTTTAGTATAATTTTTGAAAGAGGATATTTGTTGTGCTTGCAAGCCATATTTAATTATCCAATTTCTAAAAAAACTAAGAATATGTTGCGTAATTTATTTTGTAAAACTTGCATTATAATCGGTTTGGTCTTTTTTGCGTTCGGAAATCAGTTAGTAGCGGGAAATTTGTTTAAAAGAGGAAACTCTGTTGAAGAGATGATGGAGTCCTTAAAAGATGGTAAACCGCTTTTGGTTCTGTGTACCTTGTATGAAGTAGAAGAATATAGTAAGATGGAAGCGGACATCTTAACAGATAAATCGGCTATCTCTTATATTGGTCAGCATTTTCATTCTTATAAGTTTGATGCCATTGAGCAGATTGAAATTACGCAATATTGGGACGTGGTGAAGTTTCCTACTTTCTTGGTAATCGGAAAAGACGGAAAGGTACTTGAGCGGTTAGAAGGAGTAGTGGATACCCGTCAGTTAGTAGGGGAGTTAAATGGGATTGAGGAGAATGGAGAAAAAAGAAACCCGAATGTTCGGGGGCTTGCTTATGGCATGCGTAGTACAGCGGATATATTTTATTTAGACGCAGCAAAATACGCATATTATAGTTTGAAAAAAGCAAGTCTAAATGGTTATGGGCTTCGCCTTGGATTATATACCTCTTTGACTGCTATGGAGCAAGAGTTGAAAAAAATTGAAAGAGCCTGGAAAAGAGAAATTATAGTGTATGTACAGACGGACAAGCGAAAAACCGTATATGGAATTATACTTGGAGATTTTAAGAATTATGAAGAGGCAAAGGATATGCAAGAGATACTTTATCAAACCCATTTACTAGTAGCTCCTATTTTGCCCTTTAATACGCTTCATAAAAGTTTTATCGAAACTGAATAGCCTTTACCGGACTTATCCTATTGATAATTAGTGTAGGAATATACATCGTCAGTGTGCAGATTATCAGCGCGCTGACGTTTATTATTAAAAACTTATCCCAAACCCAAGCTACAGGAACAGTGTCTAAAAAATAATTTTCGGGGTCAAGGTGTAAAAAAAGAAAATGATAATGAAGCGCAAGACCTCCTAGCCCCACTAGATTCCCTAATACCATACCACTAAGCATCAACATTCCCATTTTCCATACAAAAACGCCTTGAAGCCGTATAGCATTCATTCCCAATGCGTTAAGTACTCCTATCATGTGCGTTCGTTCGATAATCATAATCAAAACGACAGAGGACATATTGATTACGGCTACAAGTATCATCAAGATTAAAATTACCCACACGTTTTGGTGCTGAATCTTTAACCAATCAAAGATTGGGCTATAGGCAGGGATTTGTGTTACCGGAATTGCTTCCCACAGGTTTTGGGATAAGTTGTTGATAGAATCCGACTTAGATTCTAATTGGGTAGAGCTTTTGAGGTTTACCTCATAGCCCATTACCTCGTTCTCTTTCCACTTCATTACTTTTTGGAGTAGCCGTAGGTCACAGAAAACGGTGGTTCTATCAAATTCTTCTAATCCTGTATTGTAAATCCCAGAAACCCTAACCGGTCTTCGTTTAATAGGGTCTTGTATAAATAAAATGGTAGCCTTGTCGCCCTCTTTGAGTTTAAGCAGAGAAGCCTGTTTTTGGGAGATAAGAATCTCTAAGGATTCCGTAGAGTCTTTAAAGGAAGGGAGTTTTCCAGAGATAAGATTTCTCCTAAAAAAATCAAAATTATAGTCTTTATCAATCCCTTTTAACATCAAAACCTCCATTTCTTCTTTTGCTTCTATCATTGCCCATTTTAGGATATAAGGCGATATCGATTGAACGTAAGACTCTTTTTTTATGCGGTTTACCGTTCCGGTAGAGTCTGTCAAAGGTTCAATTTCGTTGCTACCATCTACCAAAAAACCATAGTTTCCGATTTGTATATGAGAAACAAACCCGATTACCTTTTCTCTTATTGCAGATTCAAAACCCTGAACCAACGAAAGAGAAACCTCCATTACCGCAATTGCGACCGCAATACTAAGGATAGCAAGCCTTATCATCAGCGTAGAAATAGACCGCTGCTGACGGAAAGAAATTTTTTTTGCAATGAATAGTGATAAGTTCAAGGTATCTTTTTTATAGAGATAAAATCATTCAAAAACTGTCTAAAAAAACAATTTCTTAGATGATAATCATTCGTTTTATTGAATTAAGGACAAAGATATGCAAAAGTTACGTCCTGAATCGCTTGTATAAGTAGTTATTAGGAGTTCATTTTTGGGAATTATGTTTTAACTTTATTATTATCAGCTCCTTATAGTCTTTAAGGACAGAAATTATTTATTTCAGACTACTTTATCTTGAGGGTATTTTATATTTAAATACTTCAAAAAAATAGAACAACCGCCATAATCCAAGTATCGGAATTACGGCGGTTATATCATTCTATAGGCTAAAATATTATCGCATATCGTTCAATACCTGCATTGCTTCATACAGATACAAGTCTTTTTTTACACTCTTCTTCCAATCATTATGAAGTTTTGTTCGGGTTGTATCGGATTTTATATATTCCTCTTCGGAGATAATCGTTACAGGGATTAATTCCGGAATCTCTTTATCCATTTCTTTTTCCAACTTATCAGACTGCTCTTTTAGCTTTTTCTGAATCGCCTGATGCGCCGCAAGGTTGAGCGTATAAGAAACCTCATCGGTTTGTTCTTTTAGTTTTCGCGCTCCCTCATTAATCATCTGGAATACGGGGTTAGCATCTATTCTCTTTTTACTTCCTCTTTTGAGTTGCTCTATGTTAATTGGATTTTTCCATAGAGAGTACTGAACGGGCTTTATTTCGTCCCAAGGTAGGTAATAGTCCTGCTCTCTTTCTCCATTTTCGATATAAGTAAAATGGTCAGGCAAAACAATATCAGAGGCAACTCCTTTTAGCTGAGTAGCACCGCCATTAATACGATAAAACTTCTGGGTAGTTAGTTTTACCGAGCCTAAGGGCTTAACGTCAGATTCTCCAGGTAAATATTCATCGAGGTTATAGAATCGTTGAACGGTTCCCTTTCCAAAAGTATTGGGGCTTCCAATAATTACTCCACGTTTGTAATCTTGTATGGCTGCGGCAAGGATTTCGGAAGCGGAAGCACTATTAGAGTTTACTAAAACCACAAGTTTTCCTCCATACAATACTCCGTTATACAATCTATTATTGTCAGTCATTACTTGAGCTTCGGTAGCGCGGGCTTTTACTTGTACAACGGGTCCTTTTTCAATGAATAATCCGGTCATATCCACCACATCAGAGAGCGAACCCCCACCATTATTTCTTAGGTCAAGAATAATCCCGTTGATATTTTCTGCTTGTAATTTTTCAATTTCGGCTTTAATATCCACCGCGCAACGCCTTCCTCTGGGATCCTGAAAATCTGCATAAAAGCGGGGAAGATAAATGTATCCATAGCGTTGGCTGGTATTTTTGTCCTGAACGACCAAAGACTTAGCAAAGGTTTCTTCAATAATAACGATGTCTCTGATTATGCTGATAATCTTGATGGTGCCGTCGGGCTTCTTAACGGTAAGCCGAACTTCGGTACCTTTTTTACCGCGAATGAGCCTCACTGCATCGGCTAAGGGCATTTCTACTATGTCCACTGCCTCTGCTTCTCCTTGTGCTACCTTTACTATGAGGTCCCCCTCCTTCAATTCTCCCTGACGGGAAGAAGGGCTACCGGGTACGATATTAGTTACTTTAATATATCCATCTTTCTCTTGGAGCGTAGCACCAATACCCTCAAGTTTACCGGACATGGAAATATCAAAATTCTCCTTATCTTCGGGGGGATAATAATTGGTATGCGGATCATATACCCCTACAATCGTATTGAGGTAAATTGCTTTTCTATCGGAAGCCTTCATTTTATTGACACGGCTGAAATAGTCATCGTTATTTTTAAGCACTTTTTTTCGGGCTTCCGCTTCCATTTCAGCAAAAGACTTCTCCTCTACTACAGTATCTTTTTTCACCATTGCATTATTTTGGTCTTCCAGAATATCGGCAAGTTTGAGCATTGTCTGATATTTCAGGGCTTTATACCAGCGTTTTTTCAACTCATCAGCATCACTTACAAATTCCATTTTTTCCGGGTCAGTTTCTGTGGTTTCTTGAATGGTAAAATCGAAAGGTTTTTCAAGAATCTCACGATAGAAAGTCTGGGCTTGTTGTGTCCTCCGGCTTAGAATTTCCTCTGTGGCATTAAAAAAATCGTAGTTGAGGGCATTAATTTCGTCATCAATTTCGGTTTTGAACTTTTGAAGCTGCTGAATATCTCCCTTAGTCAAAAAACGCTTGCTATAGTCCACCCTTGTAAGGTATAGGCTATAAATACTTTCAGAAAATTTATCATTTACATCAATATTTTCATAATGCTGACTTTTAAGATTTTGCATCATTAATTTAATGATTAACTCATCTTTATTCTCCCAACTTCGTAGATTGTAGGCACTAAAACCAAACAACGCCACAAGCAGGGAAGACGAAATCCAGATTTTTGCTTTCATGTATGCCATATATTTTATATGAAAATACTTGTTAAATAAATTTGATATTAGATTTTATATATTAGTACGTAATTTTAACAGAATGTTTCGGGAATCAAGAAAAATACCCTAAAAATTATGCCAATCGGTTAAATACTTGCCACCACCTTTCGGGTAATTCATTATTGGTTACGCAAAGATAGGCTTTTTCTGTGCAAGAAACCACTTTTTTATATTCAGTATTTTTTACTTCCATCCACCATCTTCCGGTAAGATTGCTTTGATAAAAAATAATTTCTCCGGCGGGAGTATTGGTTTTTACCTTATAGGTTCTAAAATTTATCGGATATAGAGTGGGGTTTTCTAATATCCGTGCATAATACCCTTCGCAGAAGTACCAAAGAACCATCGCGGCAAGCATTGTTGTCTGTTCGTGAATGTCTTCTTGTATATCTAATTCAGTAACTGAAAAGGTATTGACCCCCGAAGAAGTCCCTGCAAATCTTGCTAATTTACAAATTTCCATCACGGTAAACCCTCCCGGCGAAGGTCTCTTGCTGCCGGGGCTTTCCCCATGACGAACGGCGGACATATCCAAACACACTGCCTTAGCATCTCTGATATATGGCTCTGTACTCATAAGGTCTTCCGCAATATCTCCATATCGCAAAATGGGAAAGTTTAAGTTCTCCATAAGATGAATCTCTGCCTGCGTGAGGCGGTATCGTTGCGCCCCGATTCCGGTAAATCCGTGAATTGTCGGAGGAAATCTATCAAAAATTCTGAAATTTATGCTATTTTCATCTTTTGCTATCTCTTCGTCTACCATATCTATAGAGGAGGAAATATATACATATTCTACCTTGTCTTCCTCTTTTTCTTCTAAAATATTGTGATTATAACGATACCCCAAAGATTGTCCATAGGTTATTTCTCTGGAGCTTCCAATTAGTAGCACAATATTTCCTGCATCAAGCAATTTTTCTGTGATGTAGCCCAATATCTCTGCGGTTTCCTCTTTATTTTCTTTAGGTATTAGGTTCCCCAAATCTGTAATTTGTATCTGTTCAGCGGGTAAGGATAGATTCCAAAGCTGATTTCTTACATAGTCGGCGGTTTCAAATCCTGTTTTATCGTCTTTCTCGCACCCAATGAGTACTAATCCTGCTCTCGAAATTTCGGGGGCTTTATGATGTACACAATGAATCCGGCTACCTAGCTTTTCGGGGTTTTGTCTATATATCTCCGGTACAAAAACCGGGTTAAAAAAAAGTGAAAAATCCATACAATTGCTGTTCTGTAATTGAATTTTTGATTCTATAACCTTCCATTTGGAAAAAACAGTGCCAAAGGTAAGATTTCCTTGTGAATATTACCAAAAACGTAGGCTTTAAATGGGGGTACTGTAAAATAAATTAAAATAAAAGACTAATAATCAGTATATTAATTTCTAAAAACAAGTTGTTCTATTTTATAAATAAAAGAAAACGGTGAAAATCTGCTTCTCACCGTTTTTTTTAACATACTAAAAACTCCACAAATTTAAAAAACAAAACGGCTACGTAATAATTGAACAAACTCCTCAACCGCTGTGTCGCTTGTTTTTATATCGTTGTTGGATAAAATATACTTGTCAATGATTTCTTCTACTTCTTCTCTACTTGTGGCATTATTTACCTTGTCAATAATAATCCGGAAACGTACATTATTTCCCATAAACACTCGCTGTACGTACATGTATTGTTGGTGAATAGGGATAGTATCCATGCGGATTTTCTGCTCTGCATTAATCGTATTGATTAGATGAGAAGGGCTTTCGGCGGCAAAATTTTCCAAAACTGTCTTAGGCTCTTCTTTGGTTTCCTTAATATTATCAAGCACATTGGGTTGTTCTGTAGTTGAAAGTTCTGATTTTTTGAAGTACTTCTCAAAAATCGACATCACAGGGGGTTCTTCTTTTACAACCTCTGGTTCTTCATGCACTACCGAGATAGGATTACTCACTACTTCCGACGTTTCGGGTAATACAATTCCGGAGTCTTCTAATTCGAGTGCGGGAAGATTTATTTCAGGCAAATCTGATTGAGGGTTGTTTTCCACTTTGGGGGCTTCGACTTCGGGAATCTCAATGACGGGGCTATCCACTTTGGGGGCTTCGACTTCAGGAATCTCAATGGCTGGGCTATCCACTTTGGGGGCTTCGACTTCAGGAGTCTCAATGGCTGGGGTGTCTATGGAGGGTTTGTCAATAACAATATTATTTGTGTTATTAATCTCTGCTTTAACGGTGTCAAATTCCGCCTGATTGTTTGACAGTAGCGGAATATCTGCTCCTATTTTTATTACCTCATCGTTTTCGATTCGGGTTGTATGCTCATCATCACTTATATCAAAATAAGCATTTTTGGCTTCGATTGTATCAAAGAAGCTCTGCTCTTTTCTTCGTTTCTCTTCTTCTTCTGTCCTTAGGCGTTCCGCTTCTGCTTTGATTCTTTCCAGCTCTTCTTTTTTGCGTGCCTCCTCTTCCATACGTAACCTATCCGCCTCTTGCGCTTTGGCAAATGCTTCATTTTCCTTTTCTACACGCTTTCGTTCTTCTTCTTCGGCTTCGAGTCTGCGTTTTTCATCTTCTCTCCTAAACCACTCTTGTTTAAGAAATTCGGCTTCTCTCTGGGTTTCTCCTACGAGGTCATCTATAGTTCTACCCGTAAGCCGCATCATTAGCTCATTTCGATAAAACTCAATATTTTTATCAGATGAATTATTAAAAATAGCGATTACTCTATGGAGTTTAACAAAGAAGATATCTTTTTCGACCGTCTGCATTCCATTTTTTTGGTGATAGCGCAAAATGCTGCTTACTGCAAAATCAAAATCGGAAAAAAACGGGGTGTATTTTTCATAGGTTTCTAAGGAAATTTTGTCTTGTGTATGAAAAAAGAAATTGCCAAGTGTCTCGACTGGGTCAAGTATCAGCTTTAAGTTATTAAAAATAGCTTTTTTTAATAGCGGCTTAAAGTCTTCGCGGGTAATTCGTATATTTCTGGAAAGCTGATTTTTGAGTACATTTACAGAGGTCAAGACCTCTTGGCTTTCATAATCGAAGTAGGGGTGCTTCAACTTTTGAAACTGCTGATTCAATATCTGAAAGAGCTGGAATAAGACGAATTTATTAATCTGGGGAAAATCTGTACAGTTTTTTAGTTCCTCTCCCTTAATGATTCCATTACTAAAATATCGTCCTTCAAATAAATGCTCGCATAAGGCATTTGCCAATGAATCTAGTTTCTCTTCCGGTAAAATTATTCTCTTCATAAAAACTATTATTTATTGTTTAATTCGTTAATTTCCATAAAAGCAGAAATATTTTTTTTGTAAAATTACAAATTTATTTGATAGCTTGCGCCCAAATTAGTATAATTTATGAATGTAGCTACATATTTTGGGGGTAAAGTTAATAGCTTTTTTGTTAATTTCAATAAAATCTATAGAAAAATTAATTTTTTGTCTTCTTAAGTGATGAAACATTCCAAGTCTAACAATAAACAAAGGAGTTTTCTTCTTATTTTCCTCCTTGTTTTATCTGCATATTTTTGGGGGTGTGAAGCCCCGATTCCTCCGCGGTGGCAGACGGTTAGTGTACGCAATTTATATACCATAGATTTACCTTACCCGTTGAAGGCAACGAACGAAATGCACGAGGGCGCAGCACTTCAATACTATGACCCCGAAGGGGAGATGTATGTAATTTGTATGGAAGAGTTAAAGGATAATATTAAAGCGGTAAGGTCAGGAGTAAAGATGGATGATTACTATAAAATGGTAGAAGATACCATTACTGCGAGGGCTTCGTATAAGCGGTTTATTCAGGGGAAAAAGCTAAAAAGAAAAGGGTTTTCCATAAAAGAGGGAGACTACGAAGTGGTTACAGACCTTTTGGGGGTAGAATATCATTTATTATATAGGATTGCGGTGATTGAATCTTCTCAATATTTTTTTCAGGTGGTTCTATATAGTCCTTATACGGATAGTTGTAATATTTTTGACACTTATGATACGATTACCCGCTCATTTATTTTGAAAGATGAGTTAAAAAACAATACATAGAACACTGCTATTTGTTGCTATTTAGTTTCTGTGATTGGGGATTTTTCTTGAGTTTCTACTTCTTGAATGTTTCTTTTTTGGAAAATTTTTCCCAGAATATGTCTTAACGCGCTCACGATAAGTAGCCCGACAAAAGCTCCGGCGAGGGCATAAGCTGCCCCCTCCCTGCTAAATGGGAAGCCGGGTTTAAATTCGAGTGCCTCCCGTAGAGCAGGGTCTGCATACCGAAAAAACACGAAAGGTTTTTCCCACGCTGTACAAGTAGTAAGTTTTTCAAAAGCAGTAGTATAGTTTTTTAGCCTGTTAAGGGTTCCTTGATGATGTTTTCCGGATTCTTGAAAAACCTTATCTTCATTTTCTAAATGATGACGGATAAACTCTTCTACAGACAAAGGGGGAATCAAAGAGGCTGCCCGTTTTTCTAGGTCTTCATAGGCGATTCGTGCTTCTGTTTTTGCGCCCGTGAGTACGTGGATATATTGTTCGATATACAAAGGGGCTTGTGCAAAAAAGATAGCCACTGCGATGCAGACAATCCTATCCGTAAATTCACCTATAGATTTAATGATAAGCATATTTGTATTGTTGTATTATTAGAATGAATAAAAGCCATTTATTTTAGGGGGTGTCTATGGGGATATAAATTAACTGCCCCACAT
>CAUJFT010000042.1 GCA_963169475.1 Bacteroidota bacterium
TAGGATATAGATAAGGGGTAGCCGGAATACCGTCTGTTGCGCGCCCAAACCTTCCGTTTGCTCCTGTGGCTACTACCATTCCGGTAGGAGAGGACATGTGGTCCACGGGATACATTCCGGCAATAGCGTAGGGCGCGCTATTTGCAGCAGCCCTTTCGACAGCCGCTTCTGCCATATTTCTTACCTCTAAGGTATTGCTTCCTATTGCAAAAACATCATCTTGAAGGAAAAGCACCCCGGAATTAGAAGCACCACCGCCACTCGTTGTTCCGGTAGTAACTAAGGGAACTCCTGTTATATTACGGGTTTGAGTACCAGTGCCGTCGATAGAAAGGCTAAAAAAATGGATTCCTGTACCAGCAGCCACTCCGCCATTAGAAATCTCCTGCGTGCCGCCCGCCATGAGATGTACTGTACCGGGACTTTGGGCATGAGCAGTAGCAGGAGGAGTGGTAACACTAAATGCTCCAGAAGTCGTTTTATCAATCCGTAAGTCATTTGCACTATTATTGATATGCACAAAATTGCCAGGCGTTCCGGCATCGTTATCAATAAAAATAGCACCATTATTTGCGATTTCGGCGGGGAAAGCATCTCCAGGATTAGTGATTACTGTAACGCCACCCTGTACATAGATAAAGGCATCTGCTCCATCTTGAATATACAATTCGGGAGAGCCATCATTATTTACTGCGGGGTTATTGTCTCCCACGATAAACAATTGCTGCTGGGCAAAGGAGGGGGTGATAAACGTAAAAAAACAAGCAAGCAAAACACAAGAATGAATATAGGATTTTGTCATATCAGAATGTTATTTACCAGAATAAGATAAATTCTTACAAAATTTCTGTAAATATATCATTTACTTACAAAATAGCCAAATTTTTTTTATTTTTTTTAGCCTTTACCGGATTTTTAAGAGGACACCCTTTAAGGATTAATTATTTAACGTATTTTGAGGATTAAAATTGTCAGAAGAAAGTCAAACTTTGAGCGAAATACGCTGTATTTGATAAGGATATAAAAGTACGATATTTTGAAAAAGGAGAAGTAAGAATATCTTTCAAAAAAATATCTCCCCGTCTTTCAGCCTAAATAAAGTTTTTGATTGTTTTGATAACGGTAAATTTCACCGTAATTTTGCCCCAAAATTTAAAAAAATGTTTCAGTCTGTGTCAGAAGAAATAAGAATTGCGGTATTTGCATCTGGAAGCGGCTCTAACGCAGGCCAATTGATGACCTATTTTGCTTCTCACCCCAAAATAAAGGTAGGACTTATTGTTACAGATAATGAGTTTGCTGGCGTAATCCGACGTGCTGCGGATTTTGGCATTCCGGTAAAAATCCTTTCCAAAGAAGAACGCAAAAACGGATTTTTTTTGTCAAAATTTATAAATTATAATTGTATACAAATCATTATCCTTGCAGGATACCTCCGATTGATTCCTATTGAGGTAGTACATCGCTTTGAAGGCAAGATTCTCAATATTCACCCTTCTCTTTTGCCCGATTTTGGGGGCAAGGGAATGTATGGGCTGAAAGTACATCAGGCAGTAGTGGCTGCGGGAGCTACCCAGAGTGGTATTACCATTCATTGGGTGGACGAAGTCTATGACCACGGAAAATATATATTCCAAAAGCGAATCGCCATCAACCCTGAATGGACACCCGAACAGCTACAGTCCGAAGTGCTAAAATTAGAACATTATTATTATCCCAGAGTAGTAGAAGCATTTTGTATGAATCTGCCTTTGGATATCTCTGAATGAATATGTTTCTACGAGTTATGAAAGGTTTTATGTTTTTTTTACAAATAAATTGGTAATTAATTCAATATCCCATATAAAAATATGAATATCAAAAAAATTAAAACAGCCCTTGTTTCTGTTTATCATAAAGAGGGCTTAGAGAGGCTAATAAACGTACTAAATAAACACGAGGTTTTATTTTATTCCACCGGTGGAACGGCGACCTATCTTAAGGAACTTGGGGCAAAAGTAGTGGAGATTGAAGACCTAACCGGCTATCCTTCCATTTTGGGAGGGAGAGTAAAAACCCTGCACCCCAAAGTACACGGAGGGATACTTGCAAGAAGGGAGGAAGAAAAGGATATTCAGGAAACTGAAAAATATGAAATTCCTTATATAGACCTTGTAGTTGTGGACTTGTATTCTTTTGAAGATACTGTAGCGTCTGGAGCAAGCGAGGTGGACATTATCGAGAAAATAGACATTGGCGGAATCGCACTAATCCGGGGAGCTGCTAAAAATTTTCAGGACGTAGTAATTATCCCTTCAGCACGATATTATGAAGCCCTTGCTTTCTTGCTTGAAACACAAGATGGAGGGACTACACTTCCCCAAAGAAAGGATTTTTCGAAAGCAGCTTTCGATACTTCCTCTCATTATGATAGTGCAATATACCGTTATTTCGCAGGAGAAAATCCAGATTCCTTAAAGATATCTATTCAAGAAGCACAGCCGCTAAGATACGGGGAAAATTCGCATCAACAAGGGCGTTTTTATGGGACATTTTCTGAATATTTCAAGCAAATCAAAGGAAAAGCACTTTCTTACAATAATTTAGTGGACATTGATGCTGCCGTAAATATCATAGCCGAATTTAGCAGTCCTTGTGTGGCTATCATTAAGCACACTAATCCTTGCGGGTGTGCGTTAGGCACTACCTTAGCCGAAGCATGGGAAAAAGCCCTTGCCGGAGACCCTGTTTCTGCATTTGGGGGGGTCATTGCTTGTAATCAAAAAATAGATGTGCAAACCGCAAAGGCAATTAATTCTCTTTTTTATGAAGTACTAATTGCGCCTGAATTTGAAGCCGAAGCCCTTGATATTTTACTTAAAAAAGAAAGGATAATCCTCCAGCAACTCAAACCTATTGCTACTCATTTCCAACTTAAAACTGTATTAAACGGAATATTACTCCAACAAACAGATAGGCTTAATACTTCTTCCAATACTTGGGAAATAAAAACCACTCATTCTCCCAAAGCGCAGCAAATAGAAGATATATTGTTTGGAGAAATAATGGTAAAACACCTTAAATCCAATGCAATAGCCATCGTAAAAAATCGGCAGCTTATTGGTAGTGGAGCGGGGCAAACTTCCCGTATTGATGCCTTACGCCAAGCAATCCATAAAGCACTGCATTTTGGGTTTAGTCTTGATAATAGCATATTGGCTTCAGATGCGTTTTTCCCGTTTAGTGATTCTGCTCAAACAGCTTTTGAACATGGAATTAAAACCATAGTACAGCCGGGAGGCTCCAAAAAAGATGAGGATACTATTCAATTCTGTGAAACTCACGATATATGCCTTATTTTTACCGGAGTTCGACACTTTAAGCACTAAAGTTTGAGAAGGAATCGCTGATAAAATAGTTGGGTATTTTCGTAAAAATATTCTCAAATCGGGCGTTACATTTTTTAGTTTTTTTTTACTCCCAAAAAGATGAATGTATTTAGAAAACAAAAAAATATAGGTATCTTTGTAGGTCGAATTTCATGAGGGTAAGAAATGAATGTTTTTTATCATTCATTTTTATATAGCACGATATTTGGAGCTTATCGCCTTATATCAACCTTAAGTTTTTGTTTTATTAATAATGCCAAGAAGTAAGATGAAATATATATATCGTTTAGGATTGTTTACCTCTACCCTATTTATTTTCCTATGGTTTTCTTCCTATACTTTTTCTCCTAAAAAAAAGGATTCAGGTAAGCTATTCTATACGGAAACAAGTTTATCTCCGGCAGATAGCATTAATCCCGCCTATCAATGGATTTACTTAAAATTGGACAGTATCTATAAATCTAAACAACAACTTAACAATTTTAACGGGTGTGTCCTTGTCGCTAAAAATGGAAAACCTATTTTTAAAGGAGCTTATGGGTATGCTAATTTCTACACCAAAGATACGCTAACGACCGCTTCTACCTTTCAGCTCGCCTCTGTTTCCAAGACACTCACGGCTACGGCAATACTAATGCTGAAAGAACGTGGCTACCTTAGTTTAGCAGATAGTGTACAACAATACTTCCCGCTTTTCCCTTATCACGGAGTAACGATACAAGACCTGCTTAGTCATCGTTCAGGACTGCCCAATTATCTCGCTTTTTGCACTTCATACTGGAAAGAAAAGGACATGCTTCTTACTAATTGGCATGTAATGAACATCATGGAAACCCATAAGCCCAAGGCAATCGGAAAACCCCATTCCTTTTTTAGCTATTCCAATACGAACTACGTAGTACTTGCCTCTATCATTGAAAAAGTGAGTGGAATGAGCTTTAAAGATTTTATGCAGATTAATATCTTTCAACCCTTAGGAATGCGCAATTCATGGGTCTTTGACTACAACTATTCTGCTAATCCTAACCTTACCTATGGCTTTACTAAAAAAGGAGTCATTGACCAATTTACCATGTTTGATGGAGTTGTAGGCGACAAAGGAATTTATAGTTCTGTAGAAGACCTCTTTATTTTTGACCAAGCATTATACAGCGGAGTTATTATCAACCAAAATACCCAAAATGACGCATATACTCCCCTAAGTTTTGAAAAGCCTAGTAGAAAAAACTACGGATTGGGCTGGAGAATGATGCAGCAACCCGATAACTCTTACCTAACCTATCATAACGGTTGGTGGCATAGCTATCATACCCTATTTCACCGCCACCGCCAAAGCAATACTACCATTATCGTACTAAGTAACGTCCATGATAGAATCGCATATGAAGTGAACGATGTCTATGCGGTAGTATATGGATTAGATGTATTATTAGAAGCCGATGATTAAAACCCGCTGACTCTTGTCTATTTTTGATGTTTTTTTGTTTAGAAAAAAGGGGCATTATTTACGTTTTTCTCTAAACAAAAGTTTTGTCCTTCATATTTTATTTTTTTTAAACAAAAACCTTTATTTCAATTACTTACAAATACTAACATTTAAAAACTAATACTTATTTAATAAAATTATAATGAAAATCTAATAAAAACACTTGACAAAGGGAAAGTATAACCATACCTTTGTGTTGGGTTTCATAGCAAAAAGGGTTTCAAAAGGATTTTCATGTTAGGGCAAAGCCTCCAATTCTATTGGAGGCTTTTCTATAATGAGCTACTCTGACTGACATTTTTTTTGAACAAGTAGGGGCATGTAAGCAGTGATGAGTTTTTAGCTATTAATTTTTAATTTTATAGATTATCTAAACTTTTGGATTAACCGCTAAACAGTAATAAGTACTATTTAGTTACCTTGATAATCCAATATTTATTTGAATCTTGTATGAAAACCTTATTCCAAAGTCTATTTTTTGTATTTCTGATTTTTATTACTTCACAAAATGCTTTTTCACAAAATTTTTGTGCCGTAGTAGAAGAAGTATTTCAAAATGAACATAATTTAGAGCAGTTTAAAGGCAAAGAGAAGGAAAAACTATGGATAGGAGGAAATTATGAATCTTCTATAGAAATTCCAGACGCACTCTCAACTTATATCAATGTTACGGCGACTACGTCCTTAGTAGCAATCTTGTTTGACGGAGTGGATATTAAAGCAGCAGACTCCAAATTTGAACTTGAAAAAAAACGGATAGGAGACTGCCTTCAGGGATTTACCAAATATGAACAAACGAAGAGTAATGCAGATAATGTTTCCTTCACCCAGGAAATCGTTTTTACGCGAAAAGGAAAACAAACGCATACCGTTGTACTTCAATACTGGAAAACCCGCCCGTCTGGAGACAAAAAGAAAGACAAAAAACTCAAAGCACGCATGATGCTGATTTTTCCTCAAAATGGTTTTTATCTATAAAGTAGAGAAAAAAGCGGACAGGGATAGAAGTGTTTTGAATTTATTTATTTTTTGTACCTTTACCCCCGAAAAAGTATTTTCTTTTCCGGGTACTTTTCCGTGTATATTTGTCCCAATAAGAAGGATATTTTTTACAAATTAGGATGATATTTTTTCAACTCAAAAGATGAACCGAAGTGATTTTTTTCGCGATGTATCGGAAGTGGTAATGCTAATTCCTTACGGAAGAGTTACGACTTATGGCGCAATTGCAGAATATCTTGGGACGAAAAGTAGTGCGCGAATGGTAGGCTATGCTATGCACGCGCTTGTAGCAGGTGAGTACCCTGCGCATAGGGTAGTAAATCGCTCCGGACAGCTTACAGGGCATATTCATTTTCAAAATCCCGGAATGGCTGATAGATTAATCGCCGAAGGAATTACCGTCATAGAGAATCAAATAGTGGATTTTAACAAGCATTTTTGGAATCCGTTCATAGAATTGTCCGTATAAATCAAGTCATAAAATTCTTATAAACCAATAATGAAAATAAATCTGTTCAAGTCATTATTTTTTTTCGCTTCCTTTGTCATTAGCCTAGATGCCTATCCCCAGCAAATGATAGACAAAAATACGGAAAATTACCTCAACCTTTATGTAGATTATATCAATGCAGGGATTCATGGGGTTAAGTTTTATCATAAAAAATTTGAGCAATTTAACCAAAGCCTAAACAAATACTATGGAGAAGCTCCTTTTAGCAAAGCAGATAGGCTTTCTTATGAGGGAAAAAAAGGAGTCTCTCTTAAATTTGAATCTCCTTCCGTAATGTCAGACCCTTCCGCCTTTACCGTGTTGCCGGAAGACCTCTATTATCGGATTTCAGGATTTGCAGCTACCTCTTTGACCGGAGAACAAGTACAATTGCTACAAAGCAGGGTTACAGAAACCCGTACAATTTTGAAGGAAATCATGAATATCTCTGCAAACCTTGAAAGCTACTGTATGGACGGAGCGTACTTGGAAGATGCCTCTCTTGAAGTAGCCTATAAGTATCTCAATCGCGCAGAAATTTTATTACATGACTTTTCGGAATCCAAAGATTTATTGTACTATGAAATCCGAAAAATACAAAATCAGTTTTTACCTCAAAGCGTGAATAATCCTGATACAAGGGCTTACAACAAACTACTTACCTTTGTTCTCTATGCGCGAAACGTCCTGATATCCATGAAGAAAGAGGATAAAAACGGCGTTTTTGAGCAGCTCCCTTTGATGGAAACAGCCTTATCCGATTTGAGACAAAATGAGACAGTTTATTTACAAGGGGTAAAAAACCCTCAATTAGTAGAGCAGTATGAAACCACTATGAGAAAGGCAGAAGTTTTTCTCAAAATAACCAAAGACTATATCGAAAATCCTTTTATCGAACCTAAATATAATGCCTACGGATTGGCATATTATAATTTTAATAACTATTTTCTGAATAACTATAATCGATATGGAGCAGGATTGATAAACGATTTTAATAGATTTGTAGAAATTTCAGAGATGCCCCTATTGAAATTACCGGAAGAAGTACATTGGCTCAAAATTCTACCTAAACCTTTTAGGCAGGATTTACCAGTTGTGAAACCAGAAGATCCGGTGGTTGTAAAAAGAGATACCTTAAAAATTGTGATAACAGAAGACCCCGAAACTCCGGAGAAATCCGAAGAACCGCTACCCATTGCGGTAAAGGATAGCCTTGCGCCCGAACCCGCTGTAAGTCCGGAAACACCTTCTATCATTGCGGGAGCAGCCCCTGTGAATATGGTGCTTCTCTTAGATGTATCCGGCTCCATGCAAAAGCCCTATAAGCTCCCTCTCTTGAAAAATTCCTTTAAAAATTTGTTAGGATTATTAAGAGATTATGACCAAGTCTCTATTGTTGTATATTCCGGAAATGCCCGCGTAGCATTAGGTTCTACCATTTGTTCAGACAAAAAGAAAATCATGGAGGCTTTAGAAATGTTAGAGACCTCCGGAAAATCTGATGTATTAAAAGGAATAAAATTAGCCTACAAAGTGGCACAGAATAATTACCTAAAAAACGGTAATAACCGAATTATCCTCGCCACTGATGGAGGAATAGACCTTGGCGAAGAGTTAAAAAAACTTATTATTGAAAATAGTAATAATTATGATGTATATTTATCAGTATTTTATTACGAAGAGCAAGAGTTTATTGGTAAAGCCGAAAAGCTCAAAGGTATTGCCCAAATTGGAAAGGGAAATTATGCCTATATAAATACTGAAAATGCAGACCAAATGATGATTAAAGAAGTAAATTCTGTAAGAGCAAAATAAATGATAATGACAGATAATAACATAGAGATTAAGGAAAAATGGAATCGGATTTCGGATAAACTAGAAAAGATGTTCGATATGGATATCAACATGGAATCGGTTTTATTCCTAATAGGATTACGAGAATTGGGAAGTAATGGAAAGCGGGACTTTTCTAAGGAAGAGAAAACCGATTTGATGCATATTGCTATGTGTAAGCTATTGTCGCAAGCAGGCTTTTACCGCTTAACCCACATTGACCAAGAGGGTTGGCCTTATTGGGAGCTGGTTACTCCTTTACCCACAACGGATTTGATGACTCAAACCCGCTTTTTAAAGATTTTGATTATTGATTATTTTACAGAGGTTTGGGAAGAGGTATAGACAGAAAACCCAACCTTTTTTTAGCATTTTTGTTACTGAAAATTAGATATAAAGTATTTAATATGAAGAAGATTATTGTTTATATTATAATTTTGGGAGTGGGGTTCTTGCTTGCAAAATTATTTTTCTTTAAAGACGGAGAAGAGGTAAAGCCGGGTAAAGTGATAAAAATTGAAGAAATACGAGCAAATATACGAAGTTTTGACCAAAAAATCGTAACGGTGAGCGGTACCGTTTTACATTCCGGTAGCGTAGGGCTGGGAGGTTATACGTTAGACGACGGCACCGGAAGTATCATTGTACTAACGACCCAAGCCGTTCCGCTGAAAGGCGACCAAGTAAAAGTAAAAGGCAAAATTACGGAAGCCTTGAAAGTCGGAAATGCGCAGCAAATGGCATTAAGAGAAATAGAAATGCAAAAATTAAACTAATGCCGGAAACAGTAAAATTTCAAGACTGCGGATACATTCGCTACCAAACTGCATGGGATTTACAAGAGACCTTGCTCTCCCAAAATACCAAAATTAAGTTAGAAAATGCGCGTTCTGGGATTGCTCCGACAGCATTGCCTACTCAACATCATTTGTTATTTTGTGAGCATAATCATGTTTATACCTTAGGGAAAAGCGGGAAAAGAGAGCATTTACTCATTAGCGAAGAAGAATGTAAGGAAAAAGAGATTGAGTTTTTTCATATCAATAGAGGCGGAGATATAACCTATCATGGAAAAGGACAGATCACCGGATACCCTATTTTTGATTTAGATAAATTTAAGCCAGACCTTCATTGGTATATGAGAACGTTGGAGGAAGTAATCATAAAAACACTCGCCGATTACGGACTAAACACTACTCGCATGGAAGGCTTTACCGGCGTTTGGCTGCATCTTGAATCAGCAATGCCCTTAAAGATTTGTGCTATGGGGGTTCGCTGTAGTAGGTGGGTTACTATGCACGGATTTGCCTTTAATGTGAATACAGATTTATCTTTTTTTGAGTATATTGTTCCT